>DBOA01000067.1:0-10680 GCA_002299195.1 Sphingomonadales bacterium UBA658 | reverse complement strand
TGGTCAAAATCGGGTTCCCAGCCAAAGCGGTTGCATATGGCTTGCAGGCTTTCCCCATCATGCAACGCCGCGCGCGGGGCATCGCAATCGGCGGGGTCATCAACACCCTTTAGCCCAAGCGCAAGCCCAGCCTCCTCAATCGTCTCGCGGATCGCCGCCAGCCGCGCCGCGGCCTCATCCAACGGCAAAGGGCCGCCCAGCATTTCGGCATAATCAAAATCCGCCGGATCAACCTTCCCACCCGGGAAAACCGCCGCGCCGCCGGCAAAAGCCATTGCCTTGATACGTTCCACCATCAACAACAATGGCGCACCGCCATCGGGGTTTTGGCGAAAAATCACCATAGTGGCGGCGGGGGTGGCGATGGGTTCGGATGCTGTTTCTAAAGTCATGCCGCACATGAGCATGGAATGCGCGGCGTTAGAAGTGGAAAGTTAATCTAGGGTCAGGACCTAGCGGTTAAACTGTATCAAAACATTCCGGGGCCCCTTTCACCCGCGCGTGTTACGCTCATGCAAGATGAGGTGAAAACCTGCCTTGAATTTGGTTAACGTTCGGCCCATTTCGGGATGAGACTCGCGCACTTGCGCTTTTAGAACAAATATGGAACAAGCTAATTCATGTCACTCACCCATATTAAGGTGCGCGGTGCGCGCGAGCATAATCTCAAGGGCGTCGATATCGACCTTCCACGCGATAAGCTGATCGTCATGACCGGGCTTTCCGGTTCGGGCAAATCCAGCCTCGCGTTCGACACCATCTATGCAGAAGGGCAGCGGCGTTATGTCGAATCGCTGTCGGCTTATGCACGCCAGTTTTTGGAGATGATGCAAAAGCCCGATGTCGAACATATTGAGGGCCTGTCGCCCGCAATCTCCATCGAGCAGAAGACGACGTCGCGCAACCCGCGCTCGACCGTCGCGACGGTGACCGAGATTTACGATTATATGCGGCTGTTATGGGCGCGCGTCGGCGTGCCTTATTCGCCTGCGACGGGCCTGCCGATTACGGCGCAGACGGTCAGCCAGATGGTCGACCGCGTCATGGCCTTGCCAGAGGGCACACGCGCGTTCTTGCTTGCCCCCGTGGTGCAAGGCCGCAAGGGCGAATATCGCAAGGAACTCGCCGAGTGGCAGCGTTCGGGCTACACCCGCGTCCGCATCGACGGCGAAATGTACGCCATCGAAGACGCGCCCGCGCTCGACAAGAAATATAAGCATGACATTGAGGTCGTGGTGGACCGTATCGTCGTGAATGACGGCATCCAGCAGCGGTTGGCCGAAAGCTTTGAAGCGGCGTTGAAACTGGCGGATGGCTTGGCCTTTGTGGATTTGGCCGACACCACGGTGGCGGAATTCCAAACCGGCAATGCCGACAGCCGCCCTTCGACGGGCTCAGGGCTTACGGTGGAAGGCGATGGCGGTTCGGCCAAAGCCAAGATGAAGGGCACGGGCCTGCCCGCAAACCGCATCGTCTTTTCCGAGAAATTCGCCTGCCCCGTCAGCGGCTTTACCATCGCCGAAATCGCGCCGCGATTATTCTCGTTCAACGCCCCGCAAGGTGCGTGTCCCGATTGCGATGGCCTTGGCGAGCGGCAGGAATTTGACCCGCAACTGGTGGTCCCAAACGAACATCTGTCGTTGAAGAAAGGCGCGATTGTGCCTTGGGCGAAATCAAACCCGCCCAGCCCATATTATATGCAAGTGCTGTCCAGCCTGGCGAAGGCTTATGGCTTCAACCTCGATACCGCGTGGGAGGATCTGCTCCCCGAACAGAAGCTGATCATCCTGCACGGCACCGGCGGCATGGCGGTGGAGCTGACGTTTAAGGACGGCCGCAAGGAATATACGGTGCGCAAGGCGTTTGAGGGCGTCATCGGCAATCTCAACCGCCGCTTGCTGCAAACCGACAGCGCGTGGATGCGCGAGGAGCTGTCCAAGTACCAGACCTCGCAGCCGTGCGAAACCTGCCACGGCGCGCGCCTCAAGCCCGAAGCGCTTTCGGTCAAGATCGCGGGCGTCGACATCGCTACTCCGACGAAGATGAGCGTCGGCGACGCGCTCGAGTGGTTCGGCAGCGTCGACCAGACGCTGACCAACCAGCAGCAGCAAATTGCCAAGGCGATCCTCAAGGAAATCAACGAACGCTTGGGCTTCCTCAACAATGTCGGGCTCGATTATCTCAACCTCGACCGGACCAGCGGTACCTTGTCCGGCGGGGAGAGCCAGCGCATCCGCCTCGCCAGCCAAATCGGCTCCGGCCTGTCGGGCGTGCTTTATGTGCTGGATGAGCCCAGCATCGGCTTGCACCAGAAAGACAATGACCGCCTGCTCGCCACGCTGCGCCGCCTGCGCGATTTGGGCAACACCGTTATCGTCGTCGAACATGACGAAGACGCGATCCGCACCGCCGACTGGGTGGTTGATCTTGGCCCCGGCGCGGGTGTCCATGGCGGCACCGTCATGGCCGAAGGCACGTTGAAGCAAATCCTGAAATCGAAAGACAGCCTGACCGCCGCGTATCTGAACGGCACGCGCGAGATTGCGGTGCCCAAGACCCGGCGCAAGGGCAATAAGAAGAAGCTGACCGTCCACAATGCCCGCGCCAACAACCTCAAGAATGTCACCGCGAGCATCCCGCTGGGCACATTCACCTGCATCACCGGCGTATCAGGCTCCGGCAAGTCAAGCTTCACCATCGACACGCTCTATGCCTCTGCGGCCCGCAGCCTGAATGGCGCGCGCGTCATCGCGGGCGCGCATGACAAGGTCACCGGCCTTGAACATTGCGACAAGGTGATCGACATCGACCAATCCCCCATTGGCCGCACGCCGCGTTCGAACCCCGCGACCTATACCGGCGCGTTCACCAACATCCGTGACTGGTTCGCCCAATTGCCCGAAAGCGCCGCGCGCGGATACAAACCGGGGCGTTTCAGCTTTAACGTCAAGGGCGGCCGCTGCGAAACATGCAGCGGCGATGGCCTGATTAAGATCGAAATGCACTTCCTGCCCGACGTCTATGTGACGTGCGAGGAATGCAACGGCAAACGCTACAACCGCGAAACGCTAGAGGTCAAATGGAAGGGCCTGTCGATCGCCGACGTGCTCGACATGACGGTGGAGGACGCGGTGGAGGTGTTCAAGGCCGTCCCCCCGATCCGCGACAAAATGGCGATGCTAGCGGAGGTTGGGCTTGGCTATGTCAAGGTCGGGCAACAGGCCACGACCCTATCGGGCGGCGAAGCGCAACGCGTCAAACTCGCCAAGGAACTCAGCCGCCGTTCCACCGGCCAGACTTTGTATATTCTGGACGAGCCCACCACCGGCCTGCATTTTGAGGATGTCCGCAAACTCCTCGAAGTGCTCCACCGTTTGGTGGAACAGGGCAACAGCGTGGTGGTGATCGAACATAATCTCGACGTCATTAAGACCGCGGACTGGATCATCGACCTCGGCCCCGAAGGCGGCGTTAAAGGCGGCGAGATCGTCGCCGAAGGCACGCCCGAAGATGTGGTAAAGGTTGCCGCTAGCTACACCGGCCATTACCTGAAACCGATGTTGGAAAAGGCGAGCTAAGCTACGCCCACACCACCGACAACGGGTAAAGCGAAATCAGATAGACCAGACAGCCAATCACCACGCGGCGGTCGCGGGTGCATATCGCCAGCAGCAAGGTCGGGAACGCTGACCATCCGACCACCGCAAAGCGCAGGGTGAACAGGCCGGGAATATCCGTGAGCGTCACCAACGTGCCGAAAAACGCGGCATTGCAAACAAAAACCCCGGCCAGCACCGTGCGATAATGGTGTTCGAAATGCGCATCCAAATCATCAAAATCACCATCGGGAAAGATGAGCGAGGCCGCGAGATAATAAATGGCGGTGACCACAAAGCCGCCAAAAATCGCCGGCCATGTTATCGGAATAACCTCCCGCAATTCCCATCCATATAACCAGAATGTCACAAGGTCGCAGGACACAAACAGCCCCAACAACGCGGTCGGCCAGCCGACATGGACATGATGCCGCGCCTTTAACACACGGGCAAGCCCGCCCAATCCCTCCGCCAGCGCCAGCCCGAGCAGCAGCCCGAACAACGTAAAGATATATTCAAACCCATTCATATGATGCCCCCCGAGCCATTGCACATCATGTGCAGACACGGGGGGTGTTAGATCGCTTTGGGCGCGGGGGCAAATATTGCCAAAGGCGAAGCCACGCCAAGCTTCCCCTCCCGCCTGCGCGTGGAGGGATCAGTCCCCCGGACTGGTCCGAGAGCCTCCACTGGGTTAGGGGTGGGCCCTCGCCCATAGCGCGCGACCACGCCGCCCCGCCAATGTATCTCGCACAAAGCCACAAAGGCACGAAGAAGGGCCGACCCGACCCGACCCGTCATCGTCGCATAGTTTCCGTCGATAAACCGTCGAGAACGCAAATTTACTCTAGACATGAAAGTAAATAGTGCCAAGGTGGTTGTTTGTAGGTCTTATCGCTATTTCTCAGAAGGCTAGAGCCGCTGCACAATTTATTGGCCCAGCGGTAACAGCGTACACGCTGCGCCCATATAATCTAACACAGAGTTAAATTCGCCACCGAGGAGCGTCATGGAAAATCTTGCGCAACTACTGTCACCAATAAAATTAAAGCTCAACGAGCTGTTGCTGGATCCAAACAATCCACGATTTTCTGAATTGGGAGATGAGCTTAATTCCGTGCCAGAGAGTAGATATGCAGATGAAAAAGTGCAGGCCAATGCATTCGAAAAAATGCGCAACCCTTTATTTGATGTGGCTGAGCTAAGAGATACGATACGCACTATCGGGTTTTTGCCCATGGACAGAGTTGTGGTTCGTCGCTGGAAGGGTGGCGGCGACTCCATAAAGTATGTGGTGATCGAAGGTAACCGCCGAATAACGGCCTTAAAATGGCTCATTAGCCTTCATGAAATCGGCAAAGAAACATTCAACAGTGAGAGGTTGGATAACCTCATAGATATTGAGGCCCTACTGCTTAATGATACGCTTGCACCTGAAGCCGCATGCTTAATATTACCCGGCCTCAGGCATGTTTCCGGAATTAAGGAATGGGGACCTTATCAAAAAGCAAAAGCCGTGCATGCTCTTCGCGAAACGGGGATGTCGCCCCAAGAATCCGCACAAAGCCTCGGGTTGTCGACTCGTGCCGCTAACAGCGCTTACAGATGCTTCCTCGCACTAGAGAATATGAGATCCGATGAAGAGTTTGGCGAGTTCACTGATCCTAGAATGTATAGTTATTTTGAAGAAATATTCAAACGGCCAACAGTTAAAAACTGGCTTGATTGGAGTGACGAGACCGGTGAGTTTCAACAATCTGATCGATTGACGGAATTTTATAGTTGGATGGTACCGCCTCAAGACGAAGACGACGCAGTTCACAAATTACCGGAAGCAAAAAGTGTTCGCGACTTAGCAGAAATTTTGGGAGACGAAACTGCGCTAAACGTCCTCAGATCTCCGGAAGGTAGCTTAACGAGAGCGTTGGCTAAATACGAGATGGATCACCCCGAAGATTGGTATCCGAAAATAGAAGCTGCGACGAGTGCGCTTGGATTGCTTACTCCCAAAACCTTGCGCGAAATGGATAATAAAACTCTGACTAGTTTGGAGCAGCTAAAGATCCAAATTGAACAGGCATTGTCAGATCGAGATCGGTTGATCGGCTCGTAACGTCGATGGCTGTTCCATCTAGTCAAGCTGCCGCCGGATGGGTGAAAGCGTTTTTAAGTGATAACGAGTGGATGCCGCTTCGTGACGCCCTAAATGTTGCCGTAACCGAAAAATGGCATGGGCAATCTGCAGCGGAGATATCTGAGTACGTTGAAGACAACCTTGTCCATGTGGCTGAGCACCTCCGTGTCGAAGCTGCAGAAGCGAAACAAGATGGCGCAACATGCACGTTCGAGATTGATAACGAACAGCCACCCTACATTAAAGGAATAGCTCGCGGGACCGATTTAATTCTTGAAAAACTGAAGAAAGTTTGCCCTTTTGAGTTCGAGAAAGTTTGCGGAGAAATATTGACAAAAATTGGGGGAGAAACGCATGTCACCCCAAAGTCTGGCGATGGCGGAATAGACTTTGTCTCGGTCGGTATTGATATTTTACCTGAGGCGATAGATGCACCTCTTCATTGCCGAGCTGCTGTGATCGGCCAAGCAAAACGATATCGACATCGACCAATAGCGGAAAAATCGTTGCGCGAGTTTGTTGGTGCTAGCTTATTAAAAAGAAATGAACTGCGAGTTACACAATCTATATCTCCACTCACGCCAGTATTGCTAGCTTATTGGACTACGGCTAATTTTGAGCCTGGCTGCAAGGCTTTCGCTCGTAAGGCCGGCGTATGGTTGATGGATGGCCACACGTTTTCTACTTACATCTCTCGCCTAGGGCTAACTGACATGATCATGTCACTGGACGACGAACCCGCATAACAATTTATCCGTAACCACTGGTTTTGACGAATTTATCCCCCCTCGCCAAAATCTCCCCCACAACCCCCCACTGTCTTGCGTCAGTCATCATCGTCTGCGATGTGTGGGCCTGAAACATTTTTGGAGAGTAAAATGCGTAAAGTGTCGCCGTCTGTGTCCGCTGGCCTGCCTGTGTCTTTGGCGTTGGTGTCTTGCCTGATCGGCGCGCCGGTTGTCGCGCAATATGCAGCGACGCCGGATCCTGCGGCTGCGACGGCGGCGGTTCCCCTGCCGCCTGCGCGGCCCATTGGCACGCCGCCGCTGACCACCAGCGAGGGCTATTTAAAGGCTGGCGCGGCCGAGCTCGCCCGGTTGGAGGCGGATACGCCCAACAACCGCAAGGCGCGCAATGTCATCATCTTCATCGGCGACGGCATGAGCGTGACCACGCTAACCGCTGCGCGCATTTTTGAAGGGCAGCAAAAGGGTGTCGACGGCGAATCCTATGTCGCGCAAATGGACCGCCTGCCGCACACCGCCTTGGTCAAAACCTATTCGCATGATGGCCAGGTGCCCGACAGCGCGCCGACCGCAACCGCAATCGTCTCCGGCGTCAAAACGCTGAACGGCGTATTGGGCGTTGGTCCGCAAGCGGTGGAGGACAATTGCAAGGCGACTGAACCCTATAAGGTCAAATCTTTGTTCGAAATGGCCGAGGACAAGGGATATGCCACCGGCATTGTCTCCACCGCGACCATCACCCACGCCACGCCCGCATCCACCTATGCCCATGTCGCGCAACGCGATTGGGAAGTGGATGCCAATATGCCCGCCGCGGCCAAGGCCGAAGGCTGCATCGACATTGCCCGCCAAATGGTCGAATGGCCGCATGGCGATGGTTTTGAAGTCATGCTGGGCGGTGGACGCCAACATTTCATGCCCAATACCGCGGCTGACCCCGAATATGCGGGCAAAAAGGGCAAGCGCGCCGATGGCAAGGACCTGATCGCCAGCTGGCAGGCCGCCAATCCCAAAAGCGCCTATGTCTGGAACAGCGAAGGCTTTGCCGCGGTGGACGCGAAAAAGACCGACAAGCTGCTTGGCCTATTCGAACAATCGCATATGCAATTTGACGCCGACCGCACGGCAAGCGGATCAAAAGAACCCTCGCTCGCCGAAATGACGACGAAGGCGATCGCGATGCTGTCCAAAAACCGCAAGGGATATGTCCTGATGGTGGAAGCGGGCAAAATTGACCATGGCCATCATGGCGGCAACGCCTATCGCGCGTTGCAGGACACCGTGGCGCTGAATGATGCGTTGAAAGCGGCGATGGACACTGTCGACCTGCGCGATACGTTGATCGTCGTCACATCGGACCATAGCCACACCTTCACCATGGCGGGATATCCCGAGCGCGGGAACCCCATCCTTGGCCCCGTGGTCGACCAGAAAGGCAAATCAACCTTGGCCTTTGATGGCAAGGGATACACAACCTTGGGCTATATCAACGGCCCCGGCGCGGTCACAACATTGCCGCGCACCGACCCGTTGAAAGAAGATACGCAGGCGCTGAATTATCGTCAGCAAGCGTTGATCCCCACCGGTTCCGAAACGCATAGCGGCGAAGATGTCGTCGCCCGCGCCGCCGGGCCAAAGGCGCATTTGTTCAAGGGCACGATTGAACAGCACACGATATTCCAAATCATGCGCGCGGCCCTTGGTTTTAAATAAGGCGGCTTTAAATAAAGCGGTTTTATATGGGCGCGCGCTTGTAAAGCAACGCGCGCTGCCCACATCTGCTGTTCGGGGGTTTCTGGACAGAGGAAAAGCCATGAAACGGATATTATCGGTCGCTGTTCTGTCGTTCGCGCTGGCCGCGTGCGGCGAAGGCAGCGCGTTGAACGACACGGTTAAGGTCAGCGTGCGCGAATCCATCGTCGCCACCTGCACCACCGCCGCCAGCGAACAAATTCCCGAAGGCATTGGGGTCGACGTCAATCAGGTCTGCGGTTGTGCCGCCGACAAGGTGATGGATGGCAAAAGCATGTCCGACCTTGCCGCCAATCCGCCCAGCCCGTCCGAAGGCATGGCCAAATTGCAGGCCTGCCTGAAAGAGCTTGGGCCCGTGACGGTCAATCCCGCCGCAGGATGAAGCGCATATAAAGACCCCGCCCGGGGGAGGGATCCGGACGGGGCTTTGCTACGGCCAGGCGGGTTTGGCCTCACCCCATCGGGTACAAAATTTCTTTCGTTACCTTGTGAATGGCGGTCATCACTTCGTCGCTGAGTTTTAGGTCAATCGCGGCGAAAATATCGTCCAGTTGATCTTCCGTGCTGACACCTACGATCGTCGATGCGACAAAGTCATGTTGCTTTGACCATGCGGTCGCCAGCGTGACCGGCGACATGCCGGCTTCCTTGGCAATTTCCACGATCCGCATCGTGCTTTCCAGCGCGCGTGGTCCGGCAAATCGCTGCGCCATTTCTGCCTGACGTGCGCCCGTCATTTCCAGATAGCGGGAGAAACGTGCGCCTTCGGGCCGCGCGCCGTCCAGATATTTGCCCGACAAGACGCCGCCGCCCAATGGCGAGTAAGGGAGCAGCGATACGCCTTCCTGACGGCAGACTTGCTTCAGTTCATCTTCGAACCGGCGGTTGTTGATGGAAAAGTTGTTCTGGATGCTGTGATAACGCGCCGTGCCGAGCCGCTCCGATGTCGCAAGCGACTTCATAAGGCCGTAGCTTGTCTCATTTGAACAACCCAGAACGCGGACTTTTCCGGCGCGGACCAGATCGTCGAGTGCTTCCATCGTTTCGTCATAGGCGGTGCCATGGTCTGGCCAATGCGTTTGGTACAAATCGATATAATCGGTCTGCAGACGGCGTAGGCTTTCTTCAACCGCGGTGACGATATTGTGGCGATCAAGCGCGGTCATCCCGCCGCGCTTTGGCGATTTGAACCATGTGTGGCTTGGGCCCGAAACCTTCGTTGCCATGATGATAGCGTCGCGGTTTTTACCCTTCATCCAGCGGCCGACAATGTCTTCTGTCCGGCCGACCCATTTGATATCCGGCGGCACAGGATAGCCTTCGGCGGTGTCGAAAAAGTTGATGCCGGCGTCCAAACAGCGGTCGAGTATACGATGCGCCTGTGCTTCATCGGTTTGCGACCCGAATGTCATCGTCCCCATGCAGATGTCTGAGACGTAAACGGCGCTTTTGCCAATGCGACGATGTTCCATATTCTTCTCCCCTAATATTGTCCGGCCGCGCCAACGACCAAAAATGCGAGCGCCGCGAGTAAACCCGTTATGCGGTTCGACCTGAAATGGCCAAGGGCATTGCTGCCATCCGCCTGTAATGACACCACTTGCATGACCAGATGAAAGGCGGCGGGAACGAGCGCGACCAATGCCTGCTGTTCCGGCCTAACGCTCCATATGGCCATGCCCCAGCCGGAAAGCGCAAGGAGATAGAATACAGCCAACCCTGCCCGCACGCTGCCGCCCAAGCGCAAGGCACTCGACTTAATCCCCACCAGCGCATCATCTTCGCGGTCCTGCATCGCATAGATCGTGTCATAGCCCACCACCCAGAATATCGTGCCAGCATATAGCCAGAACATTGCGACATCGGCCTGCCCCGCAATCGCGACCCAACCCACCAAAGCGCCCCAACTGAACACCAGCCCAAGCCAAAGCTGGGGCCACCATGTGATGCGTTTCATAAATGGATAGGCCGCGACCAGCAAAAGGCTTCCCAACGCCAAAAGCTGCGCATTCAGGTTCAGCTGCAGCAAAACAACCAATCCGACCAGCGCCAGCATCATCAGCCACGCCCATGCCGCTTTGCGTGAAATCAACCCGCTGGCCAGCGGGCGGTTTGCCGTGCGGGCAACCTGCGCATCCAAGTCACGATCAATGATATCATTATAGACACAGCCCGCGCCGCGCATCGCCACAGCGCCAAGCAACATCCACAGCGCCAAATCCCAACGCGCAATCAGCCCGCCCGATAGCGCCAGACCGAACACACATGGCCAGAATAACAGCCACCAGCCGATCGGCCGGTCAAAACGTGCCAGCAAGGCAAAGCCCCGCAGCTTTGCCGGGAGCAATTTCATAATGCCGGTATACTCGCTGTCGGGCACAAGTTGTGTGGTCATAGCAGTGCCCTGCCAAAATTTATCCCGTTCGTCATCTGGAAGTTGGCAGATGACGGC
>DBOA01000177.1 GCA_002299195.1 Sphingomonadales bacterium UBA658 | reverse complement strand
TTTTCCTGGGTGCCAACATCGTCAATATAATCACCATTATAGATGTCCATGACCAGCCATGTGCCGCTGGCTTTGGCCATTTTGAGCGCTTCATCGTCGATCAGGCTGGCATGTTCGATGGAACGCACGCCCGCGCGTATGGCGCTTTTGATCCCGACCGCGCCGTGCGCATGTGCCGTCACAAATTTGCCCCGCGCCTTGGCCGTCGTCACCACTGCGCGCAATTGATCTTCGGTCAATTCTGGCTCGCCGGGTTCAGTACCAATGGCGAGCACCGCGCCCGTGGCGATGGTTTTGATGAAATCGGCGCCCTGGTCTATCAAGAATGCGGTTTTCGCAGCAGCTTCGTCGGCTGTGCTGGCAACACCCAGACGCATGTCGGCCGGAAGCTGCTTGTTCGGAACAACGCCGTTGAGTTCACCGCCGCCCTTCGGGATCGTAATATACGCGCCAGCGACAAACATGCGTGAACCAGGAACGCTGCCGGCATTGATGGCATCGCGCAATGCAACATCGGTTAGCCCGCGATAGGTGCCAACGTCACGCACGGTGGTAAAGCCGGCCTCAAGCGTGAGCCGCGCATTATGGGCGCCAATCAACGCGGTTGCCGCAGGCGACGTTTTCAGCGGAAGCGCCAGATCTGCGCTTTGACTCGCGTCGGCCAGATGGGTGTGCAAATCGATTAAACCGGGCAGGACAGTATATGCCGACCAATCAAGCCGTTCGCTGCCCGCTGGCGTCGCGCCACAAGGGGCGACCGCGGTGATCTTGTCCGCAGCGACGCTAATGCATTGCCCTGTCAGGACTTGGCCGGCCTGAACATCCAACAGCCGGCCTGTTTCAATATAGAGGTTTTGCGCAAATGAAGCCGTTGGCGAAACCGCCAACGCCGCCGCGAGTGTCAACGCCGCGCGCATCAACCCTTTTTCGTGATGCGGGTGATTTCCCGCTCAACCATCGCTTCGACGATTGGCGACAAATGGGTGTCGAGCCAATCCTTCAGCATGGGACGCAGCAATTCGCGTGTCAGACCCTCAAGCGAGGTTTCCCCTGACCGAACGATTTGCGGTGCTGCGCCGGGTTCAGAGAGGGTTTGCAACGCTGAAAAGCTATGCCGCAGGTTTTGCGCTTTGCTATCGTCGAGCAAGCGATCTTCAGCAATCGCATTTTCAGCGGCGGTCGTGAGCTCGAGGACTTCTTCTTCCTCTTCACGCGCAACCGACTTGGCGCGTTTGGTTGCAGGACGGCTGCGGTCGTCATCGGCAATAATACGTTTAATCGACGATAATATTTCGTCCATTGACGGTTCGCTGCGATTATCTGCCATAAAATTTGTCCCGCTGCGTTGGATTAGCGCGATTTTCCGCCTGTAGAAATCGGTTCTATTTCTGCTTTTTGCGCCTGCGTGTCAACGGTGCGGGTCGATTTGGCGACGGGGTCAGGCTGCGATGACCAGTCGTTCCAAGCGCCATCAACCTTCTGATAGTCAGCGACAGGGTCGTACAAAGTTCCGCTTTCGAGACCCAAATCACGTGCCTCTGCCTTACCCATGGCCGCAAGCAAACTGAAGCCAGCGACATAGGCATTGCGGCGTGCTGCAACGAGCTGAACTTTGCTGTTCAACAATTCCTGCTCGGCATTCAAAATGTCGAGGATTGTGCGGTTGCCGACGCTATTCTCGGCACGCGTGCCTTCTAACGACAATTCGTTTGCCGACACCGCTCGTTCCGAAGCGGCGATGACATCAAGCGCAGCCTTCCAGCTGGCGAAGGATGCCCGTGTCTGTGCAATCGCTTCGCGCTCAGCCGCAATTTCCAGTTCCTGTGCCTGACCAAGGCGCGCCTGCGCCTGACGGATTTGCGCCGCAGGTTGGCCACCTTGATATAATGGCAAAGTTGCGCGAACGCCCGCTTGTGCATTCAGCGAGCTGTTGTCCGCCTGAAACCCTGGGATATTCGACGAGATGGAACCAAGGGCATTGCTGTACGATGGCGACGTAAATACGCTGATCGTGGGAAGGCGTGACGCATTGGCCGCACGGCGGTCAAACCCTGCCGCCTCACGCGACTCGCGTGCCGCAATAAGGTCGGGGTTGTTTTCCAACGCGACGCTTACGGCACTGTCGGGGGTGGCGGGTAAATTGGGCAGCGGTGGGGGCGCCTGCAATTCTCCGGGCTCGCGGCCGACCAGTTGGATGTAGATTTCTTTTGAACGAATGAGGTTGGCGCGGGCCGTTTCCAAATTGCTCGTTGCCAATGCCAGGCGCGCTTCGGACTGGGCGACATCGGTTCGCGTAAGATCGCCGATTTCGAACCGGTCGCGCGTTGCGTCCAGATTGACCGAAAGCACACCAACTTGAGCGCGGTTCAGGTCAACAATCGATTCGTCGCGGATGACGTCCATATATGCGCCAACCACAGCCGAGAAAATGGCGCTTTCGGTGCCACGCAAATTGGCAAATCCTGCCTCGACGCGATTTTCAGCGGCGCGCACGGCGTTTCTAATGCCACCACCGGCATAAAGCGGTGCGGAAATGGTGCCACTGATGCTGACGCCACGCGCTTGCACAACCGATGCGCCGCTATCCTGAAGCACATTTTCAACATAGGTCGGCTGAACTGTGATGTCAGGGCGGCCATTGGCCTTAGCCAGCGGCACAGCTTCGTTTGTCGCGCGCTGCCCGGCGCGCGCTGCGGTCAGGTTCGGGTTTGTTTCATAGGCGGCGACCAGCGCATCGCGGAGCGTATCTGCCATCGCCGGCGCCGAACATGCTGCCGACGCGAGCAAGGCAACCGTGATGAAATGACGCGCGCTCAAAACACAAACTCCGGTTTGCGTGCAAATGCGGGTAAAGGCGCGATCTCGCTATCGGCGATTGATTTCAAAGCAACGTTCCCGTTCTGCACATATCCTTTTGCGAGGCGCGTAACGGCGCCCTCGACCACGCCAGTTACCAACCGTGCACCATCTGCTGCGAGCGTAAAGAGCGCATCTGGCAGTTCTTCAGCAGCGCCATCGACAATGATGCAGGCATAAGGTGCGTTGGCGCTGGCAGCGCCGAGATTGTCGGCGGCTGCCGTGGTCACATGCGCAGTGCGGGTTTTCAATATCGCAGCTACATATCCATTGGCTTGGCCAATGAGCAGGACATTGTCGTCCGTCTGCACGTCAGCGGCCTGCAACAACAACGCAGTTGAAACCGGCGGATTTAACATCTCGCCATTTTCCAGCTCAATCGACCGGTCCATATAGGCCGTCATCTGGTGCGAAACGGGGACATAATCTTCGCGTGCGATGCTGCCCATTGCGGCAAGCACCCAGCTTTCGGTTACACCGCTTGTACGCAGCTGGCTGTCCACCATTGAACGCCGCATATCTTCAAATTTACCTGATTCCATCGGAATATTTCCATTAATCTGCTGGCCATGTGGCACAACTGTATTGCAAACACAATACAGCCTTTCATTTCGGTTCTAGCTACCCTAACCCGTCCCGCCAAGCGGGATTCAGACAAACGGCCTATTTCAGGATGCAAATAGCAACTTTTTCCATGGCTTGTGGCGCACATGGCACAGCATTCCAGATTGCCGGTTGCAATGAATTCTGCAAGCCGCTAAGTGCCCGGCTTCACCACATGGCGGCATTGCTGATTAGGCAGGTTGTTGTTTAGGGGCCCGATGGCGGAGTGGTGACGCAGAGGACTGCAAATCCTTGCACGCCGGTTCGATTCCGGCTCGGGCCTCCATACACCTTACAGATAAAACTCCAACGACATCTTCAGTCCAGAAACGGCGCCTTTCTGCGGCCCTCCGGGCTTAATGCCGCTGCGCTAGAGTCTCTGCGGAGACCAAAAGAGGGCCAAATCGCCTTGATTTGACCCTCAGTCTCTACGCGTAATAGCCCGTGACACTTATGATAGTAGGCCCATTCTAGGCAGCATGCTTCATGCCTAAAAACTTCCTCTGACCTTCCCAGTCCAGAGGCATATCCCGAGACAGCAGCTTCTCCGGATCGAGCCCTAAAGGTGCCTTTCCAGTAAGCAGGGCTCTCTGGATATCTGGTGCCAATAATCCTATCGCAATGCGCTCGCGCGTCCATTCGTTGATGGGCGTGGACATGTGCTCGTGCATTTCGGGATGAAGTGGTGAGGCGTTTAACTCTGTCAGCTTGCGGTGCGAGGTTCTTACCAGTTCGGCCAACACTCTTCTTTGTTCCGGGGCATCCAAGAAGCAGTCGGTGGACCGCACCGACTTGCCGCGTCGTAACGGCCGCGCATCAAGAGACAATACGAGATCGTCACTGTCTATTTTAGCTGCCGGGTCGATCTGCTGTGCTTTGTCGAGAAGTGTGTCCTCGCAGGCATTAGTGTCAATCAACGCAGCAACTTGAAATGTCACCGTCAGCTTGTTGGAGGAGAACATTACCCTCTTAATGGCCTTAAAGATCTCGAACTCAGGACCGTCGGGTTTAAGACTACCAAGCCTATCCTGCAAAAATCGTTCGGTACGTTCTGCCGACAGCCTGTCGCCAAGGGGAGTTGTACTTTCAGCTTTGAGCCTACCGAGCGGAAGCAATGTGTCGCTTACATAATAACGATAGATCTTCTTACCTCGCCCATACCCAAAGCTTGGCCGCATTGGCTGCCCGTGAGCATCAAAGATTTTGTTGTGAAGCGGGCAGGCTGCAGAGCGCGCTCGCCTTTGCACAAACTTGTGGTGGTTTGCGGCAAGACGGTCCTGCACTTGCTGGAACAGGTCCGTGTCGATGATGGCATCATGCTCGCCAGGATAAGACTTATCCTTGTGGGTTATTTCGCCGAGGTAAATCCGATTACGCAGCAGATAAGAGAGCCCGCTTGGGCCGTAAAGATATCCGCCCCGCTCCTTCCCACTTCGCGCTGTCCATCGTTTGGATCGGATGTTGTTTTGGTCAAGATCTTTGGCGAGAGAGACGAGGGAGTTTAGCTCAAGATAGCGCTTGAATATGTAGCGGATCTGTTCCGCCTCTATCGGGTTTACATCCAGCCTGCGGTCTCCCAGGTCATAGCCTTTAGGGATGCTCCCGCCCATCCAGATACCCCGTGCCATGGATGCCGCAATCTTGTCTCTAATTCGCTCGCCTGTGACCTCGCGTTCGAACTGCGCAAAGGACAAGAGGACATTGAGTGTAAGTCGGCCCATACTGTTCGTTGTGTTGAACGCTTGGGTCACGCTCACGAATGAAGCTTTATTGTTATCGAACGTTTCAACGATGCGGGCAAAGTCCGTGAGGCTTCGGGTCAATCGATCGACTTTTAAACTACTACTATATCAACCTGGCCTTTGGAGATTTCGGCAAGAAGCCGTTTAAGAGCAGGTCGCTCCATATTACCGCCCGACCATCCACCATCGTCATAAACTTGCGGCAGGCATTCCCAGCCTTC
>DBOA01000008.1 GCA_002299195.1 Sphingomonadales bacterium UBA658 | reverse complement strand
ACTTACCGTCGCGTCGAGCGCGGGCGTCGGCTACGACGATTTTATAATAAGGACGCTTTTTCGAACCGCCCCGTGACAAACGCATGGATAATGCCATAAAACTAACTCACCTTTCTGAAATATTTTTAAATTAAATGTGATACTTATTTCTTTTTATTAAGAAGTCTTGCGAGGTCTGGCGGCATTCCGCCACCGCCCATTCCGGGCAGACCGCCGAAACCGGGTGGCAAAGCGCCTGGGGGAAGTCCGTGCATTCCCTCCATCGCGCCACCCAAGTCGCCGCCACCGCCCATGCCACCTTTGCCGCCACCAAACATGGCGGCGAGGCCCTTTAGGCCGCCCATCTTGCGAATGCGCTTCATGGCGCTCGCCATTTCCTGGTGCATTTTAATGAGCTTGTTGACGTCTTGCACGGTCATGCCCGAACCCTTGGCAATCCGGATTTTGCGTTTGGCGTTCAACAATTCAGGCTTCGCGCGCTCTTTTGGCGTCATGGAACCAATGATGGCGTCCATATGCACGAGCAATTTGTCGTTCATGCCGCCGGCGTCCATCGCCTGCTTGGCCTTTTTCATGCCCGGGATCATACCCGCAAGCGCACCGAGGCCGCCCATTTTGGACATTTGGCGGAACTGCATCCGCAGGTCTTCCATGTCGAACTGGCCCCTGGCCATTTTGGCCGCGAGCTTATCCGCGTCCTCTTTTTCGACCATTTCGGTCGCACGCTCGACAAGGCCGACGACGTCGCCCATGCCCAATATGCGACCAGCAACGCGGCTTGGGTTAAACGCTTCGATGGCATCCAGCTTTTCACCGACGCCTGCAAATTTGATGGGCTTGCCCGTAATGGCGCGCATCGACAGCGCAGCACCGCCGCGTGCATCACCGTCCATACGGGTCAGCACGATACCGGTTACATTAACGCGCTCACCGAAGCTTTTGGCGACATTGACGGCGTCTTGACCCGTGAGCGAGTCGACCACGAGCAGGATTTCCTGCGGAACGGAGACCTTTGCCACCGCCTGCATTTCGTCCATCAACTGCTGATCAACATGCAATCGGCCAGCGGTGTCGAGGATCAGAACATCAAAGCCCTGCAACTTTGCAGCCTGCATCGCACGCTTTGCAATATCGACGGGCTGCTGCCCCTGCATAATGGGAAGCGTCGCAATTTCTGTCTGGGTACCAAGCGTTGCCAACTGCTCTTGTGCGGCAGGACGATTGACGTCCAGCGAAGCCATCAGGACTTTCTTGCCCTGCTTGGCCTTCAGCATCTTCGCAATCTTGGCCGTCGTTGTTGTTTTACCCGAGCCCTGCAAACCGACCGTCATGATGATCGCAGGCGGCGCTACAGCAAGATCAAGGTCGCTTTGTTCCGCGCCGAGCATTTCGACAAGCGCGTCATTGACGATTTTGACGACTTGCTGTCCGGGCGTTACCGACTTAAGAACCTGCGCGCCAACAGCTTGCTCGGTGACCTTCTCAACAAAGTCACGAACGACGGGAAGCGCAACGTCGGCTTCAAGCAAAGCCACACGCACTTCGCGCATTGCTTCACGCACGTCCGCTTCGTTTAACGCACCGCGACCGCGCAGGCGATCAAACACCCCTCCTAACCGGTCGCTCAGCTTGTCAAACATCGACATTCCTTACCAACATGCCCCGTTTGAGGCATAAACGAACAAAAAGCCGGTGAGCGAATCTTCGCCGACCAGCTTGGAAACAACGGATTTCCAACAAATTGTGAAAGGCAAAATCCTTGCCTTGAACGCGCCCCTACCCTCCTTGGCTTCGCAAATCAAGTTTTTCCGTTGGTTGGAGCGGCTGTGACCTGTGCCCAATCACGGCCGCTCGATAAACAATAGGTTGGCCATATTCGCCATCAACGGTAGACTTGATGCCCCGCTGCCCCTAAATCGCCGCCATGACGATGGGCGAATTTCACAAGATGCATGGACTTGGCAATGACTTTGTCATTATCGACGCACGCGTCCAATCCATCGAAATGTCGCCTGCCCGCGCGCAAATGATCGCCGATCGCAAGTTCGGGATTGGCTGTGACCAGCTTATCCTTTTGCTGCCTTCAGATATCGCTGACGTCCGCATGCGGATATTCAATCCCGACGGCAGCGAGGTTGAGGCATGCGGTAATGCGTCACGCTGTGTCGTTGCATTGTTGAGCCAAGACCTCAACATCGAGACCTTGGGCGGCACCATTTCAGGCAAGTTGTTGGGCAATGATGTTGAAGTATCCATGGGTGAAGCCGATTTTGCATGGCAGGACATTCCTCTGGCGTTCGCTATGAACACTGACGCCATGCCACTGGCTTGGGACAATCTCGCCGCGCCCATGGCTATCAATATGGGCAACCCACATGCCGTGTTTTTTGTCGATGATGTTGATGCGATCGATTTGCGCCAGCTTGGCCCGACAATTGAAAACGATTCCGTGTTCCCAGAACGGGTAAACGTAAATGTCGCGTCGGTTGCCGGGAATGAAATACACCTAAATGTTTGGGAGCGCGGCGCCGGATTGACCGGGGCTTGCGGAACCGGGGCCTGCGCCACCGCCGTTGCGGCCATCCGTCAGGGCAAGGCAACATCCCCGGTTACAGTCCACCAATCGGGCGGGAGCCTGACCATCGACTGGAGCCCCGGAAAACCCGTCATCATGACCGGCAGCGCCACTTATGTGTTCAAAGGTCAGGCCGACTGGGATGCGTTTGGATGAATGCACCTGTCAAAAAGCCTGAAGTCATCAGCATGGGTTGCCGCCTGAACTTGGCGGAGAGCAACGCCCTCGCTGAACAACTCGCGGGCCGCGATGACATTGTCATCATCAATAGCTGCGCGGTGACCAATGAGTCTGTGCGGCAAACACGCCAAGCCATCCGTCAGGCGCATCGGCGTCGCCCGGACGCGTCCGTGTGGGTCACTGGCTGCGCTGCGCAAGTGGAGCCCGAAACATTTCGGGCCATGCCAGAGGTTGCAGGCGTCTTTGGCAATCATGAGAAACAAGACGCGACCTTGTTACGCGATTTGATGGATCGGTCCGACAGGCCAGTCATTGTCTCGGACATCATGACCATCGCGCAAACCGCGCCGCATCTCGTCACCGCCTATTCGGGCAAAACCCGTGCTTTTGTCGAAGTACAAAATGGCTGTGACCACCGCTGCACATTTTGCATCATCCCCTATGGCCGCGGCAACAGCCGCTCCGTCCCTGCTGGCAGCGTCATTGAACATATTCAGAAGCTCGTCGACACGGGCTTTAAAGAGGTGGTGCTGACGGGTGTTGACGTCACCAGCTATGGCCATGATCTTCCGGGCAGCCCCAATTTAGGGTCACTGGTCGAACGGATATTGAAACTCGTTCCCGATCTTGCCCGCCTCAGGCTATCGTCGATTGATGGTGTTGAGATTGATGATCGGCTGTTCGATTTGCTCACGGGCGAGGCGCGCGTAATGCCGCATGTTCATTTGTCGCTGCAAGCAGGCGACAATATGATCCTGAAGCGCATGAAACGCCGCCATAGCCGGGAGCTCGCGATCGATCTGGTTGCGCGGCTTAAAGGAAAAAGACCCGAGATCGCCATTGGCGCGGATATTATTGCAGGCTTCCCGACCGAAGACGATGCGATGTTTGCAAACAGCATGGATCTGGTTGAACAATGCGGGATCGTGCATGGGCATGTATTTCCATATTCTCCCAAAAAGGGCACGCCAGCCGCGCGCATGCCGCAACTGCCCCATCCGGTTATAAAGGCGCGTGCCAAGGCGTTACGCGAAGCCGTAGCCGCGGAAAAATCCCGCTGGTTGGAGGGGCTGATTGGCACCATCCAGAATGTCGCGGTCGAAAATGGCGGCAGGGGTGGCCATGCGGAGAATTTCGCGTATTTGCAGCTGGATAAAGTCATGGCCGAAGGCAACATTGTCGCCGCGCGAGTGTTGCGGTCAACAGACGGAATATTGCAGGCAGAGGTTGTAGAATGAGCGAGAATGCTGGGTGGAAAGACCGACTGTTTGGCGGCCTGAAGAAAACATCAGGAAAGCTGACGGACAACATCGCTGGGCTTGTCACCAAGGCGAAGCTGGAAGCGCGCGACCTCGATGACATTGAAGATGCGTTGATTGCGTCAGACCTTGGCCCAGCGATGGCAGCGCAAATCCGCGACAAGATCGCTGCTGGACGTTTTGACAAGGGCATTGATGCCCAAGGAATCCGGCAAATTGTCGAGGACGAAGTGGCGGCCGTGTTGGCACCCGTCGCATCACCGCTCGAAATTGACGCCTTCCCGCGTCCTCAGGTCATATTAGTCATCGGCGTGAATGGGTCCGGTAAGACGACGACGATTGCAAAGCTGGCCCACCTTTTCCTTGAACAAGATTATGGCGTCATGCTGGCCGCAGGCGATACGTTCCGCGCGGCTGCCATTGGTCAGTTGAAAGTTTGGGCGGAACGCATTGGCGTACCCATTGTGACTGGCCCCGAAGGCGGCGACGCCGCTGGTGTCGTGTTTGATGCGGTAAAAAAGGCGACTGCGGAAGGCATCGATGTGCTGATCGTCGACACCGCTGGACGGCTTCAGAACAAACGCGAGTTGATGGATGAGCTGGCAAAAATCCGCCGGGTGCTTGGGCGTTTAAATCCTGCAGCGCCGCACAATGTGGTGTTGGTTCTGGACGCGACGACGGGGCAAAATGCGCTGTCGCAAATCGAAACCTTCAAAGAAGTCGCTAACGTAACTGGGCTTGTGATGACCAAATTGGACGGCAGCGCGCGCGGCGGAATCTTGGTCGCGGCGGCCAAGCAATTCGGCCTACCTATTCACGCCATTGGCGTTGGCGAGACCATTGATGACCTGCGCCCCTTCAACGCGCAAGATGTTGCCCGTGCCATCAGCGGCGGCTCTTTGTGAGCGACACAGCCACGCCCAAAAAGCCGTCTGGCACCTTAAACTTCATTCTCGATTTTGGACCGCTTCTGCTGTTTTTTGTGGCGTCAAAATTTGGCAGTTCGGACACAGATCCGAAACAAGGCGCGATTGCCGGGACCGCAACGTTCATGGCCGCGATCCTTTTTGCGGTCATTATATCCAAGGTAAAACTGGGCAAAATTTCACCGATGCTAAAACTCACGGCCGCTTTAGGCGTGTTTTTCGGCGCGCTGACGATCTGGTTTCATGACGAACGCTTCATCCAGATTAAGCCGACGATCATCTACGCCTTTTTCGCGCTTCTGCTGCTTGGGGGATGGTTTCGCGGTAAGGCGATGCTCAAATATGTTCTGGAGCATGCTTATCAAGGTCTGGACGAAACTGGCTGGTTAAAGCTGTCATTAAGTTGGGGCGTGTTTTTCCTCGTTCTCGCCGGACTGAACGAGATTTTTAGGCAGCCCGAATGGTTCTCGTTCGATACCTGGCTATCGATCAAGGTGTGGGGCGTAACGGCCTGCACATTCCTGTTCGCGTTTGCCAACATACCGATGCTGATGCGCCACGGGCTAAAACTGGGCGACGATACCGAGACACCGCCCAACGCCTAAAATCAGGACTGGTCAGCGCGTGAGAGGCCTTGCCTATCTAGATTTTCGGCTACAAATTCCCAATTAATCTCATTGGCGAGCAACGCGTCGATATAGTCGGGGCGGGCATTGCGATAGTCGATATAATAAGCATGCTCCCACACATCGATTGTGAGCAAGGGCTTCATATCATGCACCAAGGGTGTGTCGGCATCGTGTAACGATGTGATCTTCAATTCGCCGCCTTCGACGACAAGCCACGCCCAACCGCTCGCAAAGTGCGCGACAGCTTCTTCTTTGAACTTCGCCAGCAGGTTTTCGACACTGCCGAAGCTTTCATCAATCATTGTCTTTAACTGGCCGCCAGGCACCTGTTTTTCAGGTGTCAGACACTGCCAATAAAAACTGTGGTTCCAAATTTGCGCGGCGTTGTTGAACAGTTGTGTATTGCCCTTCGCCTTGGCAGCCGTGATAACTTTGCTCAAGGGCGCACCTGATAAGGCCGCATCGTCGGCGACCATGGCATTGGTTTTATCGACATACGCCTTGTGATGCTTGCCATGGTAAAATTCGAACGTTTCCGCAGAAATGATACCGCCAAAGGAAATTTCGTCGTAAGGGAGTTCCGGGAGAATGAAGGGCATGTTGCATGTTTCCTTTTGAGAAGTCCGCAACGCAAACCAACGGGCGCAGCGCCCGTTCCGTCGGGCGCACGCAAATTACGCAGAAATTATGTGACAAAAGCGGCCCACAAAGATAGGCAGGAACGCATCAGGGGCAAAATCACCTGAATGCCTACAGGAGGAAAAAATGGCGAAGTTTTTTGGAAATCTACATCTGGTGCTGGTCGCCGGTCTCGTGCTGTCATTGGCACTTATGTTCGGTTTGCACGGCGACGCATTGACGGCGCAGTCTGTCACACGTTGGCTGCACACATTCTTCGGGATCGTCTGGATCGGGCTGTTGTACTATTTCAACCTCGTTCAAATTCCGACCATGCCGAAAATTCCCGCAGAGCTGAAGCCAGCGGTGTCGAAGCATATCGCACCATCTGCGTTGTTTTTCTTCCGCTGGGCCGCGGCATTGACTGTGTTGCTGGGACTGATCATTACGGTTCAGGCCGGTTACGCCCATCAGGCATTCACGCTGCAAGATCCCTACAAACTGATCGGCGTTGGCATGTGGCTTGCGGTTATCATGGCATTCAACGTCTGGTTCATCATCTGGCCTAACCAGAAGAAGGCACTTGGCATCGTTGAAGCCGATGATGCGACAAAGGCAAAGGCAGCAACGACAGCGATGATGACATCGCGTTTGAACACGTTGCTGTCGATCCCAATGCTCTACACGATGGTCAGCTTTAACGGCGGCTAATCGTCACATTCTTCGAAAAGATAAAAGGGGTGGCCGATGCCGCCCCTTTTTTTATCCCAAAAGATCATGCTTCTTGAGCGTATGACGTAATTGGTCGTAGCTCAGGTTCAGCGCTTTGGCCGTTTGCCGCTGATTATACCGACACTTCGCCAGTGCCTGCTCAAGGACCGCCTTTTCATATTTTTCGGTCGCTTCTCTAAAGTCGGTAACATCAATCGCCTGACTTAAGTCGGCGGAGAAACGCTGCTCGGCACTAGCGGCCTGATTATCGGACTGCACCTGCGCAGGCGATGAAGCAACTACACCGCCGCGCCACGGGCTATCGAACGGATCAAACTGGATATAATCGACGGGCTGTGCTGGGTCAGCCCAGCGATAGACCGCACGTTCGACCACGTTGCGCAATTCGCGCACATTGCCCGGCCACAAATGGTTTTCGAGGGCCTGGGTCGCAAGCGCGCCGAAACCCGGCCAACCTGTCCAGCCCAGTTCAGCCGCCATCCGACGCCCATAATATTCAGACAGCACCTCAACATCGCCTTCGCGAACGCGCAATGGCGGCAAGGTGATCACCTCAAAGCACAGCCTGTCGAGCAAATCCGCCCGAAAGCGTCCTTTATCCACCATATTGGGCAGATGCTCATTGGTCGCCGCAACAATCCGGACATCGACCCGCATTGGCCTCGATGAACCAATACGCGTGACCTCACCATATTCGACCGCGCGCAAAAGCCGTTCCTGCGCCCCCATGCTCCACGTGCCCAGTTCGTCGAGGAACAGCGTGCCGCCGTCGGCTTCTTCAAACCGCCCCTCGCGCGCACGTGTGGCTCCGGTGAAAGCGCCCGCTTCATGACCGAACAGTTCGGCCTCAATCAAACTTTCAGGCAGCGCCGCGCAGTTAATTGTGACCAAAGGCCCGTCCCAACGCGAACTCAGGCGATGCAGACGCTCAGCGATCAATTCTTTCCCTGTGCCGCGCTCCCCCACAACCAGCACGGGCCGATTAAGCGGTGCGGCGCGGCTTGCGCGCTCTACGGCATCAAGAAAAGCGGACGATTGTCCAATGAATTGATGACTATCGCGTTCCATTTTCAAAGATTGGCATATTTCACCATAGTGTGGCAATAATTACCAGCACCCGAATGTCACATTTTTTCACAAATGGCGGATTTCCTGCTTTTGTTCAAATTGGCACGCTCCCTGCAGTGCATCTTGCAAGCCGGAATATCACCGGCATGCAAAAGGGAAGACACAAGATGCGTAAGGATATCGGAACCAGCGACAAGGCAAATGGAAGCGAAAGCCGTCAATGGCTGGCAGTCGCCCTGTCCGTGTCGATGATCTTCACCAGTTACGCCGTTTCGGTTCTCAACCATTATGACGATATTAACATGAACGCCCCAAATTACACCCATCGGCCAATCGTTGTCAGCTATCTTGCCTGACATCGATTGCCTGCGACCGGACTGCCTCAGCTCCCCCTACCTCCTAAAGGTTCCCGGTCGCCCACTTTTTTACTACGCAAATGAACAGTTTTAACCGGAGTTACCCAATGGGCATATTTTCACGAACCCGCGATATCATCGCCGCCAATGTCACGGACTTGCTCGACAAGTCGCAGGACCCGGCGAAGATGATCCGCATGATCATTCTGGAGATGGAAGAAACGTTGGTTGAAGTCCGCGCTTCCGCAGCCCGGACAATTGCTGACCAGAAAGAGCTGCGCCGGCACATTGATAACCTGAACACGCTTGAAGCTGACTGGACCGATAAGGCGCATCTGGCGCTGTCAAAAGATCGCGAAGACCTTGCCAAGGCTGCCTTGGTCGAAAAGCGCAAGGCGACCGACATGAAGGACCAGCTGACGACGGAAGTTGACGTTCTCAACGATGCGTTGAAAGCTTCGGAGCAGGATATTCACAAGCTGCAGAAAAAGCTCGCCGACGCCCGTAGCCGTCAGAACGCGTTGATGACCCGTCTGGAAAGCGCCGAAAATCAGGTCAAGCTGCGCACCATGTATAATGGCGACAAGGTTCGTGAGGCATTCTCACGCTTTGATGTGCTCGAACGCCGCGTGGATGAAGCGCAAGGATACGCAGACTCGCTGTCCATCGGTTCAGACGCCCCACGCAGTCTAGGCGACGAAATCGCAGCGCTTGAATCTTTCGACGTTGTCGATGCCGAGCTGGAAGCGATGAAAAAAGCCATGAAACAACACGCACAGAAGGAAGGTTGAAATGGAATTTGGCTCCGAAATCATTGTGATACCTACCATATTTGTCGGCCTGCCTTGGCTCATCCTGCATTATGTCACCCGTTGGAAAACCGCTGCAACGCTCACCAATGATGACGAGCGGATGCTGGGTGACATGAACGAACTAGCCCGGCGTCTCGAAGATCGCCTCGATACCGTTGAGCGTCTCGTCGCACAGGAAAATCCTGAATGGCAGGCACGTCGCATCGATCATGAAAAAAAAGATTTCGACCCCGAAAATGTCCGCAGGCTGGAAAGGAACCGCTAAAATGGCTGGTACACATACGAAATTCTATTTGGATAAGCAGAATGCCAAATGGAAAGGCGTCTGCTCGGGATTAGCGGATTACACCGGTATCGACGCCATTTGGTTTAGGCTTGGTTTAATTGCGCTAACTATAGGCCAAGGTTGGCCGGCCATACTTTACATTGCGGCAGCTTGGATGGGCAACCCGAAGCCAGTGCATCTGTATACTGATGACCGCCAAGACCAGAAATTCTGGCAAGGCGTGCGTCA
>DBOA01000137.1:3692-8032 GCA_002299195.1 Sphingomonadales bacterium UBA658 | reverse complement strand
CGTCCCGCGATGCGCAGCGTTTTGCCCGCTGCGTCAATCTGAAGACTGCCAGCCCCCGATACGCAAGGACGGCCCATGCCACGTGCGACAACCGCCGCATGGCTTGTCATGCCGCCACGTGCGGTCAGTATGCCGGTGGCGGCGTGCATGCCGTGAATGTCTTCGGGACTGGTTTCAACGCGCACCAAAATGACGGACTCGCCGCGTTCTTTCCATTTGTCGGCGGTGTCGGCATCAAAAACGATTTTGCCCGAAGCTGCGCCGGGCGAAGCTGGCAGGCCAGAGGTCAGCACATCGCGCACGGCATCGGGATCCAGCGTCGGGTGCAGCAATTGGTCCAGCGCCATCGGGTCCACGCGCAGGACAGCTTCGTCTGTGGTGATGAGGCCCGCGTCAGCCATATCAACCGCGATTTTCAACGCTGCCTTCGCGGTGCGCTTGCCCGAGCGGGTTTGCAGCATCCACAATTTTTCACGCTCAACGGTGAATTCGATATCCTGCATATCGCGATAATGCGTTTCGAGGATGTCGAACACGCGCGCCAGCTCGGCATATACCGCGGGCATGGCTTCTTCCATCGACAATGGCTTGGCACCCGCGCGTTCGCGTGCCGCCTTGGTCAGATATTGCGGGGTACGGATACCCGCGACAACGTCTTCGCCTTGGGCGTTGATCAGATATTCGCCATAATAAGCATTCTCGCCGGTCGCGGGATCGCGGGTGAAGGCAACGCCCGTTGCGGACGTTTCGCCCATGTTACCAAACACCATTGCCTGCACATTGACCGCCGTGCCCCAGTCGCCGGGGATATTATTCAGGCGGCGATAGACCTTTGCCCGGTCGGACTCCCATGAACCAAATACAGCGCCAACAGCGCCCCATAATTGGTCATGCACATCTTGCGGAAATGGCTTGCCCCATTCGGCCTGAACAAGGCGCTTATATTCAGCGACCAACGCCTTGAGATCATCGGCAGACAACTCGGTGTCGAGATAATAGCCTTGGTCTTCCTTGGCGATTTCCAGCGCTTCTTCAAACGCGCCATGATCCAGTTCCAACACCACATCGGCATACATTTGAATGAAGCGGCGATAGCTGTCCCACGCAAAGCGAGCGTCGCCCGATGATGTTGCCAAACCTTCTACAGTTTGATCGTTAAGTCCCAGATTTAAAACGGTATCCATCATGCCGGGCATCGACACACGCGCGCCGGAGCGGACGGACACGAGCAACGGATTGGCCGCATCGCCAAAGGCTTTTCCGGTGACCTGTTCAATATGCGCAAGGCCGCCCGCAACCTCTGCACGCACGCTGTCGGGGAAGCTTTGGCCATTGGCGTAATAGGCCGTGCACATCTCGGTCGTGATCGTGAAGCCGGGGGGGACGGGCAATCCAATCGACGCCATGCCGTCAAGGTTCGCACCCTTGCCGCCAAGGATATTTTTGTTGCCGCGAACGGTTTCATCGCCGTCCGAAACACCACCACCGAAACGAAATACATATTGGGTTGTCATATTTTCACCTGAAACGATGGGGCGAGTGCGGCACGCTCAAAGAGTATCGCACGAAGGCACAAAGGCACGAAGAGGGATTCTTTGTTCTCTTTGTGCCTTTGTGTCTTTGTGCGAACCATTTATCCCTCAATCCTCGAAAAATCAGCGACGCGGTGAACCGCATCGCGGAACCGCGCCAGCAAGCCCAAACGAAACGCCCGTTTAGCGGGGTCTTCGTCGTTCACCATCACGCCGTCAAAAAATGCATCGATGGGCGCGCGCAGGCTGGCAAGCGCCGCCATTGCGCCTTCGAAATCTTCGGCATCGACGGCGGCCGCGGCATTGGGTGCGGCGGTGTCGAGCGCGGTGAGGAGGGCACGCTCTTCAGCAACCAAATCCGCCGGAGCGGGTGCAGCGGCATCAACGCCGTCCGCTGCCTTCAATATGTTCGCCGCACGCTTATACGCTGCCAACAAATTCGCGCCTTCGGCTGTCGTAATATATGCCTGCAATGCGTTCACCCGCGCGAGCAGCCGGACAAGATCATCCTCACCGCCAAGGCTAAACACCGCATCAATCAAATCGTGCCGCACACCCGCTTCGCGTTGTTGGACTTTGAGGCGGTCGACCAAAAATTCTTCCAAGCTGTCAAAGGTCGTTGCGGCTCCAGTTGCCAAGAGCATATCCTTGAGCGAACAGCGCAGGTCGTTTTGAAGCAGCAGTGACAAAAAGCCAATGGCCGCACGGCGTAATGCGAACGGATCCTTCGAACCCGTGGGCGGCATGCCGGCGGCAAAGAATTGTGCCAGCGTATCCAGCTTATCCGCCAAGCTGACCGCCACCGTGACCGGCGCGGTGGGCACATCGTCGCCCTGCCCGACGGGCTTGTAATGGTCGCGGACAGCGTCGGCGACAGCATCGGCTTCGCCTTGTGCGCGGGCGTAATAGCCGCCCATGAGGCCCTGTAATTCGGGGAATTCGCCCACCATGCCGGTGACGAGGTCAGCCTTGCACAGCCGGGCTGCGCGTTCGGCTTGGTCCGCCAGCTCTTGTGTTCCCCGGCGAAGGCCGGGGTCCAGAACCTTATCAGAGGAATCATTGTTTGCGGGCTGGGCCCCGGCCTGCGCCGGGGAACACGAACCTACGATGCCCTCTTCGACCAACCAGCGCGCCAGCTTCGCAACGCGTTCGACCTTGTCGGCGACACTACCCAATTTTTCATGGAACGTGATTTGCGCAAGCTTCGTCGCCTGATCGTCCAACGCGACCTTCAGGTCCTGTTCCCAGAAGAATTTCGCATCGGACAGGCGCGCGGCGAGCACCTTTTCATTGCCCGCAACAATCGCTGCGCCGCCGTCATGTGCATCAATGTTAGCCGTGCAGACGAAGGCGTTGGCAAGCTTGCCCGCACTGTCATGGCAGACAAAATATTTCTGGTTTACGCGCGCGGTCAGCTGAATGACTTCTTGCGGCACTTCCAAGAAAGCCAGCTCGAAACGGCCAAGCATGGGCACGGGCCATTCGGTTAGGCCGGCATTTTCGACGACCAGGCCTTCATCCGCAACCAACGTCAGCCCCGCGGCCGCAGCCGCCGCCTTTGCACCGTCGCGAATGAGCGCGCAGCGTTCGGAAAAATGGACGAGGACATGGGCGTCGCGCAGCTTTTCAGCATAATCGCCTGCATTGCCAATAGTAACAGGGCCGCTGTGGTGGAACCGGTGTCCCATCGTCGCCGTGCCGCTGATGATGCCTTCGATCTCGCATGGCACGACATCATCGCCGAGTATCGCGACGATGCCTTGCAATGGACGGACCCAGCGCAGACTTTCCGTCGAAGCCGACCCCGCGCCCCAGCGTTGCGACTTTGGCCATGGGAACGCACGGATAATCGCTGGAATCGCCTCGGCCAGAACATCAGCGGTCTGACGCCCTGCCTTTTCCACGACTGCGAAATACACGCCATCGCGTTCGATCAGCTGATCTTGCGTAAGGCCGGCTTTGCGGAGGAAACCCTCCATCGCCTGCGGCGGCGCGCCGACTTTTGGCCCTTTGGTCTCTTCGGAAACCGCGTCTGTCGCCAGCGGCAGCCCCGTCGCAATCAACGCCAAGCGGCGCGGTGTGGCAAAGGTTTCAACCGAAGCCGCAGCCAGTCCGGCCTTGGCCAGCGCGTCGTTGAACAAGCGCGCCAAATCTTCCTTGGCCTTCACCTGCATCCGCGCAGGAATTTCTTCAGAGCGAAGTTCCAGCAAAAAATCGGTCATGCTAAATCACCGTCATGCTGAACGTGTTTCAGCATCTTAATTTCTCCGACGTTGCAGTAGTAAGACCCTGAAACAAGTTCAGGGTGACGGCTGTGGGGAGGATTTTGCGTAGACGCCATCATGCCGTCCATCCGTTCTTTTCCATCCATGCCTGGCAGCTGCCTTTGGCGAGGTCGCGGACGCGGCCCATATAGCTGGCGCGTTCTTGCACGGAAATGACGCCGCGCGCCTGAAGTATGTTGAAGATGTGGCTGGCCTTGATCGCCTGTTCATAAGCGGGAATGGGTAGGCTGCGTTCAAGGCAGTTTTCGCACTCCGCAGTCGCCTTTTTAAAGGCATCGAACAGCATATCAGTGTCGGCAACCTCAAAATGATAGGTGCTCATCTGCCGCTCGTTTTCGCGGAAGACGTCGCCATAGGTAATCGCCGGGCGATCAGCGGTGGCATTGTTGTACGCGAGGTCGAAAATGCTGTCCTTGTTCTGGATATACATCGCCAGACGTTCCAGACCATAGGTCAACTCGCCCGAGACCGGCTTGCAATCAAACCCGCCCATTTGTTGGAAATAGGTGAACTGCGTGACTTC
>DBOA01000137.1:0-3366 GCA_002299195.1 Sphingomonadales bacterium UBA658 | reverse complement strand
GAACTGCGTGACTTCCATGCCGTCACACCAGACTTCCCAGCCAAGGCCCCATGCACCCAGCGTCGGGCTTTCCCAATCGTCTTCGACAAAACGGATGTCGTGCAACAACGGATCAATACCAATGGCCTTGAGCGAGCCGAGATACAGTTCCTGAAGGTCCGGCGGGCTTGGTTTCAAAATCACCTGATACTGATAATATGCGCCGAGCCGGTTCGGGTTTTCGCCATAGCGGCCATCGGTCGGGCGGCGCGACGGCTGCACGAATGCGGCGTTCCACGGATCAGGGCCAAGCGCGCGCAAAGTGGTCGCGGTGTGGAATGTACCGGCACCCATTTCCATATCATAAGGCTGCAATATCGCGCAGCCTTGCTTGCCCCAATAATCGTGGAGGGTGAGGATCAGGTCCTGAAAACTAAGTGGTGCGATGTCGGACATGGCCAGCCCTTGGCGGAGATAGGCGGCTAAATCAAGGTTCTGAAAAGCACGCACGCCGTTTTGTCAGCCACGCATGGCATTATGTAATGTGTTGTTGACATATTGTGCGAATCGCAATAGTAAGGTTTCCATGACACAAAGACATAATAACCTGACATGAAAAATCAGCTGAAAGTTCTCCGCGCGATGCGGAGCTGGAGCCAGGCCGATTTGGGCGAGCATCTCGATGTGTCGCGCCAAGCGGTCAATGCCATCGAGACGGGGAAATATGACCCGTCGCTGCCGCTGGCGTTCAAGATTTCACGGCTGTTTGCATTGCCGATCGAGGAGATTTTCGATGACGAATTTGAAGGAGCGCACAATGACTGACGCTGATAACATGGCGAACAACAATGGACTCCGCAGATTGTGGATGATGTTTTCAGGCATCGGAATTATTATGATCTCAGGCGCGATTTCGGGATATCTCTCGCAACGCGATGCTCAAGGCGACGGTCCGCTCACCACGCTCGATGTCTCAATATTGGGCCTGTTTGCTGCGGTCATTCTGGTGCTTGCGTTTGCGATCTGGAGGTTGTTTCAACAAACAAAGCAAAGCGGTGAGCGCGTACCGCGCCGCGAGAGGTTGAACAATCGCATCATTTGGGGCTGCGGTATCTTTGGCGGGATCATTGGCCTTACGCTGGCTCTTACCGGCAATATGGAGGCAGCAAACGAACCCAGCCCATTTGCAAGCGGTCCGATGTCCCCCATGTTGGCGCTCATTCTGGCGGTCGCGATTGGCGTCGTCCTTCCAGCCATTACCTTTTATTGGCACAAGCATGTTGTCGATGAACAAGAGGACGCGGCCTATCGCGCTGGCGCACTGATCGCGATTTACGCCTTCTGGTTCGGCGCGCCCGTTTGGTGGTTTTTGTGGCGCGGTGGCATATTGCCACAACCCGACGGCGTGCCGCTCTATTTCATGACAGCTTTTATCGCCCTGATTGTCTGGTTCTGGAAAAAATATCGCTGACACCGAAACCATTTGCATACGATTTGTTGCTACCCCCGACTTAAAGGAGAATATCTATGCGTTTACGTTTAAAGTCCGTGCTTGCCGCGACCGCAACATGTACGCTGGCTTGGGCGATACCTGCCGCAGCGCAGACCACACCGACCGGGACCCCTGCCGTTACCATCAAGGATGTCGATCCCGCTTTGTGGGTGGTGAAGGACGAAGACACGACGGTCTATCTGTTCGGCTCGGTCCATATTTTGAAACCAGGCCTTGGCTGGTTTGATGATGGCGTAAAGACGGCTTTTGACAGTTCGGACCATTTGGTATTGGAACTGGTCGAGCCACCCGCCGCCGAAGTCCAAGCCCTGTTTGGCAAATTGGCGATGGACCAGCAGGGCAAGACCCTACGTTCCAAAATGAATGATGCGGACCGCGCGGTGTATGAGGCGGCGATGGGCAAGCTTGGTATTCCGGCACCTGCTTTCGACCCGTTCGATCCATGGGCAGCCGCGGTAACGCTGTCGCTGGTCGCAATGCAAAAATCCGGCTTTGACCCCAATAGCGGCGTTGAAAAACAGCTAACGGCAGCGGCGAAGGTCAGCAACAAACCCATCGCTGGACTTGAAACCATGGAGTTTCAGCTTGGGGTGTTTGATACCCTACCGGAGGCGGAACAAATCACTTTCTTAGTCGAAACCGCAAAGATGATTGATGATACCAGCAGCATGATGGACAAGATGGTCGACATGTGGGCATCGGCCGAAACCGAAAGCCTTGGCCAGCTCATGAACGAGGGCCTGACCAGCCGCACCTTGTACGACGCCCTGCTGACGAAGCGGAATGCCAATTGGGCAAAATGGATTTCGGCGCGCATGGCAAAGCCCGGCGTGACATTCATGGCGGTGGGCGCAGGGCATTTGGCTGGCCCAACGAGCATTCAAAATCTGCTTCCTGCTTATGGCTTGAGCGCGACACGGGTGGCCTATTAAGTTTTGATGTGTCACGAGGGTAAGGGCCTGACAATATACGGTCGAGCCCTCAACTTTTAGCGGGATCGCAATGGACAACACGCAACGCACCGATGGCGCTTATGCCCGGTCACTGGAAAGGCCGAACTATCCTGGTCTTTGGCCCACCGCCGGGTTTATCCTGCTCTATTTTGTGCTGCAGGCGGTGTGCACGGGCCTCATCATGGCGGCGACAGGAACGAGCAGTGCAATGCCTGTCGTCATTATCTTCGGCCTTGTTGCCGCGGCGATCGTCCAATTGTTCCTGATGTGGCTGTATCTGCGCAAGCAAGGGCGGATGGCGATATTGGGGCTGAATAGTTTCGGCAAAGTCCCCCTGCGTCAGGCAACGGCGCTTGCGGTCGTTGTGATCGTGGCGGCCATGGCGTTCAATTATATTTACGCGACTTATGTCATTCCGGGCGTCGGAATGCAGGAAGAAATGGCCAAAATCCTCGCCTCCATACCGCGCACGCCGGTGAATATTGCGGCGATATTTTTCGCCATCGCGATTGCGGCGCCCATTGTCGAAGAATTGCTGTTCAGGGGCATGCTGCAGAATGCGGTTGCGAAATATGTGCCGTTTTGGGCGGCAATCCTGCTGTCATCATTTCTATTCGCGGTCGTGCATCTGCAGCTTTATGCCATCCCCGGATTGATGTCGCTGAGCATCGCTTTTGGTTATCTCTACCACCGCACAGGATCGCTGCGCACGAACATCATTCTGCACATGGCGAACAATGCGTTTGCTTTGGTCGTATCCCAAATTTTGAATTAAACGACGACAGGCTCCAGCAAGCGCAGCGTTCCCGCATCGGCGTCAATTTCCGCCATACCGCCAACGGGCAAGGTGAATTGGTCGGTAATATGCCCGAACCACGCCCCCTGATAGGCAGGAATGCCCAAACCACCCAGATGCTGGGT
>DBOA01000040.1 GCA_002299195.1 Sphingomonadales bacterium UBA658 | reverse complement strand
GTTCAAAGGTGGAAACCACCTGATGCGATTTCCGGGTCATCCGTCTGGACAACCCGGTATCGATTGTCCTGTTTATTCGGCCGCCGCGGCTGCCATGTCGACCGACACATATTTGCGGCCAAGTTTACCAGCGTGGAAACGCACACGGCCCGCGACGAGCGCGAACAAAGTGTGGTCCTTGCCAAGGCCAACGCCTGCGCCAGGATAAACCTTGGTGCCGCGCTGACGGATGATAATGTTGCCACCGATGACGCTTTCGCCACCGAATTTCTTAACGCCAAGGCGGCGGCCTGCTGAATCGCGACCGTTGCGTGACGAACCACCTGCTTTTTTATGTGCCATGGTCTAAACTCCTAAGTCAGAGCGTTGCCGCTCAAGCTTCCTTTGAAGCTGCAGCCTTTTTAGGCGCAGCGGCTTTCTTTGGCGCGGCTTCAGCCTTTTCGGCTTTCGGCGCAGCAGCCTTTTTCTCTTCCTTGCCGACGGCGAGGATGCGCAGCAGCGTCAACGACTGACGGTGGCCCTGCTTACGACGATAATTGTGGCGACGACGCTTTTTGAAAACGATCACCTTTTCGCCACGCTCTTGCGCAATGATTTCGGCAGAAACGGTCAGGCCGTTTACGTCCTGCACTGTGTCACCGTCACCGGCCAACAGAACGTCACCAAGCGAGATCTTGTCACCCGCTTCACCAGACAGTTTTTCAACTGCGATTTTGTCTCCGGCGGCTACGCGATACTGCTTGCCGCCTGTGCGCACGATTGCGAACATGGCTTTAACTCATCCGTTTCTACAGCTTAGCGCTCTTTTGAAGCGCGGTTGCTCAAACGCGTTACTCCAAAAGACGAATCTTGGGAGGTCACGCAAGAAGGGGCGCAGCTAGTCCAAGGATTTCATCCTGTCAACGCCTTTTGCCCGCTAGTCAGCGCGATTGCGCGGCCCTTGCATGGGCGTAGCTGCAGGTTTAGACACCGCATATGTCGATTATCAAGCCAACGCTCCGCCTGATGCCCCTCATTCTGCTCGCATCATGCGGCAGTATCGACGGGCAGTTTCCCTCGCTTGAACGGCGCGCGTACGAGAATGTTGACGCGATAACCGCGCCCATAACACCGCCAGCAGCGCCGGTTTCCATGTCCGTGGAGCTCAAGGCGCAGGTCGATGCGTTGCTTGCGCGGCACAAGATCGCGCACGCCGCCTATCTCGAACGCCTTGACGCGGTGCGCTCTGTGGCCGCACGCGCGGCGGGAAGCGCCCCCGGCAGTGAAGGCTGGGTCAATGCGCATGTCATATTGTCGCGGCTCGATAAAATACGGGATGATTCGGTCGCGGCAGTTCGCGCGTTTGATCGTTTGATTGCGGATGCCAATGCCGGTGATTCGGGACTGGCGGCTCTGCTGACCGATGCGCAAAAACCGGTGGCTGATGATGTCGCTGCGCAAAATGATGAAATCCGCCGCCTTTCCCGCTTGATCGGGGAATAGCTATTCCCTGCTAAGCGTAGGCGCATTTGCTTGCCTATGCGCGGCCCATGTGCACAAACTGGGTGATGAACGGTCAGCACACACACACCATTTCGCAAAATCCGGATATCCGGTTTCTCGGCAAGATGCTGGGGGACGTCATTCGCGCTTATGGCGGGGAAAAATTATTCCGGCAGACCGAATATATTCGTTCCACCAGCGTTGATCGTTTTCGCAAAGTTGAAGGTGCCGAAGCGAGCGACAGCGGCCTTGGTGCGCTCAGCCTTGATGACACGCTGAACTTCGTTCGTGGGTTCATGCTGTTTTCGCTTTTGGCCAATCTGGCGGAGGATCGGCAGGGCCTTGCGCATGAGGACGGCGCGACGGTCGCCGAAGCATGCGCGCGGCTTATGGCGGAGGGGGTTGCTCTAACTGACATCCGCGAGATGCTTGGCCACAGCCTGATCGTGCCCGTGCTGACCGCACACCCCACGGAAGTGCGGCGCAAGAGCATCATTGACCATAAAAATCGGATCGCAAAGCTGATGGAGCTGCGCGATCAGGGACAGACGGTGACTGAAGACGGCGATGACCTAGACGCCGCCATCTACCGTCAGATTGCGCTTCTGTGGCAGACGCGGCCCCTGCGCCGCGAAAAGCTGTTTGTCGCCGACGAGATCGAGAATGCCCGCGCGACGATGCAGGATGTGTTCTTGCCGGCGCTGCCAAAGCTTTACGCCGTTTGGGAAAAGGCGCTTGGCGGTCGTCCGCCCGGTTTTGTGCGCCTTGGTACCTGGATTGGTGGCGACCGTGACGGCAATCCCTTCGTCGACGCGGAAACCCTGCGCTATGCCACCGCGCGCAATGGCGGCACGGCCATTCGGCATTACCTTGAGCTGATCCATAAACTGGGCGCGGAAATCTCGATCTCGTCACTGATGAGTGACACGCCCGAGCCTGTGCAGGCATTGGCCGAGAAAAGCGGGGACACTGCCCCAAGCCGCGCGGATGAACCTTACAGGCGGGCGCTGTCGGGCATCTACGCGCGTCTGGCGGCGACACATATCAAACTGGTGGGCGATCAACCGCCGCGCCCATCGAGCCTGTCAGGGCAGCCCTATGACGGCCCAGACGAACTGCGCAGGGATCTTGTCACTGTGGCGTCGGGCCTCGCCAACGACGGCGATGGCGCGCTGTCGAGCGGGGGTGCTTTGGCGCGGCTTATCCGCTCGGTGGAGATATTTGGCTTCCATCTGGCGACGCTGGATCTGCGGCAGAATAGCGATGTGCATGAACGTGTTGTTGCCGAGCTGTTTCGCGTTGCCCGCGTGACGCCGGATTATCTTGCGCTGGATGAGGCCGCGCGGGTCGAACTGCTTGTCGCCGAACTGTCGCACAATCGTCCGCTGGCGGGCGAGTGGACACACTATAGCGCGGAGACGGCAAAGGAACTCGCCATTGTTCGGGCGGCAGCCAAGGCGCAGGCTGATTTCGGTGACGCCGCCATCACGACCTACAATATCAGCAAGACGACCAGCGTGTCCGACATGCTCGAAGTCTATGTGATGCTGAAACAGGCGGGTCTGTACCGCATTGACGACGACGGCCATCCAAGTGCGACCATCATGTCCGTGCCCTTGTTTGAAACCATCGCCGACCTTCAGGCGGCGCCCGAAACCATGCACGCCTTTTTCCAAATTCCCATGATGCGGGCGCTGGCCAAGGCGCGCGGGCATCAGGAAGTGATGATTGGCTATTCCGATTCGAACAAAGACGGCGGCTACCTCACATCGACGTGGGAACTATATGAGGCATCGAGCGCCTTGGCGGACGTATTCGCCGACGCAGGCGTCGCGATGCAGCTGTTCCACGGGCGCGGCGGCGCGGTGGGCCGCGGCGGCGGCTCGGCCTTTGGTGCGATCCTCGCGCAACCGCAGGGCACCGTGCAGGGCCGCATCCGCATTACCGAACAGGGCGAAGTCATCGCCGCCAAATATGGCACGGTCGACAATGCCGTCACGAGCCTGGAAACCATGGCGTCCGCCGCGATACTCGCCACACTATCTAGCGACCCGATTGCGGACGCCGACGTTGCGCGGTTCAAGGCGGCCATGGCTGAACTCTCCGCCAGCGCCTTCCGCCACTATCGCGGCTTGGTGTACGACACCGCCGGCTTCCGCACATTTTTCCGCCAGATGACGCCCATCAATGAAATTGCGACGCTCAAAATCGGATCGCGGCCCTCAAGCCGCACCGCATCCGACGCCATTGAAGATTTGCGCGCCATTCCGTGGGTATTCTCATGGGCGCAGGCGCGCGTCATGCTGCCGGGCTGGTATGGCACCGGACAGGCGCTGGCCGATTTTGCGGACAAAGGCCTATTGCGCGCGATGGCGGGTGAGTGGTCATACTTCCAAACCATTCTCGCCAATATGGAAATGGTTTTGGCAAAGTCGGACATGGGCATCGCTGCGCATTATGCTGGCTTGGTGGAAAATCAGGCGCTTGCGCATGATCTGTTCGGTCGCATCAAGGGCGGCTGGCACGCGTCACGCGACAGCCTTCTGGATGCTACTGGGCA
>DBOA01000174.1 GCA_002299195.1 Sphingomonadales bacterium UBA658 | reverse complement strand
CAGACATGACATCGCTTGCCGGGGCCGCGATCATTATCGCCAGCGGCCTTCTTTTGTGGCGCAAGTCGCGCGCATAGTTCCACCGCAATCGCCTGCGATATGGGTGCCAATAGCGTCGCTGCAAATTAGGAAAAGACTTGGTCAAAACGGGCTGCTATCGCTCGGCCATGTCAGACCAAAAGCATCTCTATCTCGTCGATGGCTCCGCCTATATTTTCCGGGCCTATCACCGGCTGCCCCCGCTCACCAATAAACATGGCGAGCCTGTTGGCGCGGTATATGGCTATACGACCATGCTGTGGAAACTGGCGGACGACCTCAATCAAGCGGATGGTCCAACACATATGGCTGTTGTCCTCGATAAATCGAGCCAGTCATTCCGCAACCGTATCTATGACCAATATAAGGCGCACAGGCCCGACCCGCCTGAGGATTTAAGGCCACAATTCCCGATGATCCGCGATGCGACACGCGCGTTTTCTTTGCCGTTGGTCGAAGAGGATGATGTCGAGGCCGATGACATGATCGCAAGCTATGCGCGCGCCGCTTGCGCCGCCGGCTGGCATGTGACCATCGTCAGCAGCGACAAGGACCTGATGCAGTTGGTCGAACCATCCATCGACATGTTCGATACGATGAAAAACGAACGCATCCGCGCTGAGGAAGTATACGAAAAATTCGGTGTCGAGCCCGAACGGGTTGGCGATGTGCTGGCGCTGATGGGCGATAGCGTCGACAATGTGCCGGGCGTCCCCGGCGTCGGGCCAAAGACCGCGACCAAGCTTATTCAGGAATTCGGTGACCTCGAAAGCGTCTTGGCCGCTGCCCCTTCCATGAAGCCGTCCAAAATGCGCGATAACTTGATTGAGCATGCGGAAAAAGCGCGCCTGTCGAAAGTGCTGGTGACTTTGAAAGAAGATTGCCCGCTGCCCATTGCGATTGAAGACATGACGTTGGGGACAATCCCCGAAGAGCCGCTCGCTGCATTTTTGGAGCATCACGGGTTCAACTCGCTTTTGAAGCGTATCGGACACGTCGCAAATACCGCTGCTGCCAATAAGGCGATTGCCGGCAACCCTAAGGCAGCGAGCAAACCCGATGGCCCCGTATCCGCGCCCACAGCGGGGACAGCCGCTTTGCCGCCCGCCATGCCCAAAATTGATGTGTCGACATATGAATGCGTCACGGATGTCGCTCGGCTGGACCATTGGATTTCCCGCGCCCGTGAAACGGGAACTTTGGGTTTCGACACCGAAACAGACAGCTTGCAAGCGGCGAGCGCCAATCTTGTTGGCTTCAGCCTAGCGGTCGCACCGGGGGAGGCATGTTATGTCCCGTTGGCACATGGCGGTACAGATATGTTCGCGGAAAAGCCTGTTCAGATAGAAATGAATATAGCTTTGCAACGGTTGCGCCCACTGCTCAGCGATCCAAGCGTGCTGAAAATTGGCCAAAATCTGAAATATGACATGTCGGTATTGGCGCGGCATGATGTGCACATAACGCCCTATGATGACACGATGGTCATGAGTTTCGCCTTAGATGCAGGCCGTCAACTGCATGGCATGGATGAACTCGCCAAAACGCATTTGGGGCATGAATGCATCTCTTATAAAAGCGTCACGGGAACGGGCAAAAGCCAGATTGGTTTTGCCGCCGTCCCGCTGTCTGATGCGACCTGTTACGCGGCGGAAGATGCCGATGTGACCCTGCGGCTTTGGCACCACCTAAAGTTACGGATGAGCCCAGAAAAGGCGACCAGCGTCTATGAACTGGTGGACCGCCCGCTCGTGCCCGTCCTGTCGCAGATGGAATGCTTAGGCATTAAAGTCGACCGGGCGGTGCTGGCGCGGTTATCATCCGAGTTCGCGGCGCAAATGGAATTGCTTGAAAAGGAAATTCATGGCCTTGCCGGACAGCCGTTTACGATCGGCAGCCCACAGCAGCTTGGCGAAATCCTGTTTGGAAAAATGGGATATAAGGGCGGCAAAAAAGGCAAGTCCGGGCAATATTCGACCGATGTGACGGTGTTGGAAGATCTGGCGGGTCAGGGCATCGATATCGCACGCAAGGTTCTCGATTGGCGGCAACTGGCGAAGCTGAAATCAACCTATACGGACAGCCTTCAGCAGCAGATCGATCCCAAAACGGGCCGTGTGCACACAAGCTACAGTCTCGTCGGCGCGCAAACCGGGCGGCTGTCATCGACCGACCCGAACTTGCAGAATATTCCCATTCGTACCGAAACCGGTCGCCAGATCCGGGACGCTTTTGTGGCCGAACCCGGCAATGTGATCCTGTCTGCCGACTATAGCCAAATCGAGCTTCGGCTTGCGGCGCATTTCGCGGATGTAGAGCCGTTGCGCGATGCCTTTGAAAAGGGCGAAGACATTCATGCGCGCACGGCATTGGAACTGTTCGGCGAAGTAAACCGCGACACACGTGGCCGTGCCAAGACGATCAACTTCTCCATTCTGTACGGCATTTCCCGATGGGGTCTTTCAAAGCGTTTGGAATCCACCGCCGACGAAGCGCAGGCGCTTATCGACGCCTATTTCCAACGCTTCCCGGGCATTTCGAATTATATTCAGGAGACGATGGCCACGGTCCGCGAATGCGGGCACTCGACAACATTGTTCGGGCGGAAAACATGGTTTCCGCGCATCACATCCCCCAACCAGGCAGAACGGCAGGGCAGTGAACGCGCTGCAATCAATGCGCCGATTCAGGGGACAAGCGCTGACATTATCAAGCGCGCGATGGTCCAAATGGGGCCGGCGTTGAAAGCCGCTGGCTTAGGCCATGTGAAGATGTTGCTTCAGGTGCATGACGAACTTGTGTTCGAACTGCCCGAGGCTGATGTCGCCGCGGCAAGCGACGTCATCCGGGCTATCATGGCAGGCGCGGCCGAACCGTTGGTAAAGCTCACCGTCCCGCTCGGTATCGAAATCGGGACGGGGCCAAGCTGGGGCGCCGCGCACTAAGACGCCGCCGCCCTGTGCCCTCAGCTTTTGTCGTCTTCCTCTTGCTCAAAAGTGACGGCAACGTCCGCATTTGCCGACAACCGGACTGTGCCGTCTTCAACCATGGCGACCAGTCCGCCATCGATATAATGATGGTGCCCTTTATGGCTGCCCTGGCCTGAATCTCTCTTGGTCAGCTTGATGCGGTTGCCATCAATGCCATCAACGGTGCCAACATGGACGCCATCGGCCCCGATAACTTCGGCATGTTCTTTGATCTGCGATAGGTCGGCCATGCGTAACTCCTTATGATTGAGCTAAGCTAACGCGCGAAAACAGTTTTGGGTTCCTGTTGCATGCGACTGGCATCATTCCGGCACGAATAGAGATTCAACCAGCGTCCGCTGGATGAAATGGCAGTGACACCATCGAAAGGCTGGGCGGTTAGGCCCGTTCAGCCGCGATTGCGGGTTTGCACATATGTGCCGAGCAGGCGGACCGAGTTGCAATGAAAGCGCAGCTCATCCAGCGCGCGGTCAACGGCTGGGTCACCCGGCGCGCCTTCGATATCCGCAAAAAATTCGGTCGCGGCAAAGCTTGCGCCGTTTTGATAGCTTTCCAGCTTGGTCATATTGACGCCATTGGTCGCAAAGCCGCCCATCGCCTTGTATAACGCTGCAGGGACATTCTTCACTTCAAAGATGAGCGTCGTCATCAGCGTGCCCGTCATCCCGACGTTGCTCACAGGCTCACGCGACAACACGACAAATCGCGTCGTATTGCTCGCATCATCCTGAACACCGTCGTTGATCGGGACAAGGCCATATAGCTCAGCGGCAATGGGCGGCGCTATGGCGGCGGCCGACGCGTCATCATTGGCCGCAACAAAAGCCGCCGCAGCGGCCGTGTCTGCATAAGCGACCGGAATAATACCATGCGAACGCAGATAATGGCGGCATTGGCCAAGCGCCTGCGGGTGGCTCATGGCTGTTTTCAATTCCGCCTCGGCGGATTTCGCCATCAGGCAATGGCGGATCGGCATGAAATGCTCGGCGATGATGCTGAGGCCAGATTCCGGCAGAAGAAAATGGATGTCCGCCACGCGGCCATGCAGTGAATTTTCAATCGGAATAATCGCCCTGGTCGCAGACCCGTCTTTCACGGCGTCAATGGCATCTTCGAACGAGAAACAGGGCAGGGGCAAGCAATCCGCATCATATTCCAACGCGGCAAGATGGGAATTCGCGCCGGGCGCACCTTGAAAGGCAATCGCTTTTGCAGGCTGTTCATGCGCAGCTAAAGCCATGGTTCTGACAAGTGCGAGTGCGGGTGCGGGGTAACTGTTCATATGGCCATCGCGATAGGATAGCCAAACTTATCCGGCAAGTCTGGAATTGGACACTTGCACGGCCTTACTGACACTATTAGAGGGGCCTGAGAATCCGGCCGTCAGACGGACGCCGGATTAAAACCGCATTTCAGGGCTGATAACCAATGGATGATCGTAGTAACACAATTGCAGGCTGGGTTTTGGCAGGCGGCATCGTCGCGCTCGGACTAAGTATCGTATCGGGCATGTACTTCCACGGTGAAGCGCCTGAAAAAGAAGGTTTTGCAGTTGCAGCGGAAGCTGGCGGCGAAGCTGGTGGTGCTGCGGCTGTGCCGATTGCAACATTGCTTGCCACTGCTGATGTTGCAAAGGGCGAAGCGGTTTTCAAAAAATGCGCAGCTTGCCACACCATTGCGCAAGGTGGACCAAATGGAATTGGCCCAAATTTGTGGGCTACGATGGGTAAATCACACGGCCATGTTGCAGGCTTTTCCTATTCGGATGCGCTGAAAAGCGTTCCCGGCAACTGGGACTTTGAAGGCATGGACAAGTGGCTTGCCAACCCTAAGAAATATGCGCCCGGCACAAAGATGACTTTTGCTGGTTTGGGTAACCCCGAAGAACGCGCAAATTTGATCGCGTATCTCAATTCGCAGGGTTCAAACCTGCCGTTGCCAACGCCACCAGCAGCCGACGCCGCAGCACCTGCGGCTGATGCAGCAACCGGTGAAGCAGCTGCAGCGCCCGCGGCTGATGCCGCAGCGCCAGCACCAGCGGCACCTGCTGCAAAGTAATCAGTTTAAGTCAGTTTGAGACTTCGTAGAAATCGCAGATAGCATTCCATGCTTCTTCTGCGGTTTCTACAAACTGGAAAAGTTCCAGATCACGTGGGCTGATGACGCCCTCGAGCATAAGCTCCTCAAAATTCACAACACGGTTCCAGAATGCGCGACCAAAGAGCAGGATCGGCATCTTTTTGATCTTGCCGGTTTGGACAAGCGTGAGCAGTTCGAAGAATTCGTCGAACGTACCAAAGCCACCGGGGAACACCGCCACGGCACGTGCGCGCAGCAAGAAGTGCATTTTGCGCAACGCGAAATAGTGGAACTGGAAACTCAATCGCGGCGTCACAAACAGATTTGGCGCCTGCTCATGCGGCAGCACGATATTTAGGCCAACGGATTCCGCGCCAACGTCATGCGCGCCGCGGTTGGCGGCTTCCATGATGGATGGGCCGCCACCCGAACATACCACGAAATGGCGCCGACCGTCTTCGTCCGTCACATTGGCTTGTCCCGCCAGCTGCGCAAGATGGCGGGATTCGTCGTAGAAACGCGCCTTTTCCTTCATGCGTTCGGCAATGATTTTCGACCGCTCATCGGTTGCCGCCGCGATCAAGGCATCTGCAGCATCGGCTTCGGGAATGCGCGCAGAGCCGTAGATGACCAACATGGATCCGATGTTGGCCTCGTCCAGCAGCATTTCGGTTTTGAGCAGTTCCAGCTGGAAACGGACGGGGCGCAAATCTTCACGCAACAGGAAGTCGGTGTCCTGAAATGCGAGCCGGTACGACTTGCTTTGCGTTTGCGGGGTGGAGAGTTGCTGTTCAGCAAAGTCGGCTTCTTGTTGTGCCTTGTAGAAGCGGCGATCGTTAATTTTTGTGTCTGTCATTACCCTGTATATAGGGTGCAAGGGCGTGTTCTGCCACCCCTCATCGACAAAAGGATGTACCGTTGCGCATCGATCGGGCCATGTCCAAGTGAAAATGGTTGGCATGCGCAGCGTTATAATCGGGGCCAAGCACAGTGCCGAACCTTTTGCAGGCGGACTGGTGCAGACGGCGCAGGAAGGCGCGTTCTTCGCTTGATCCGTTCCAGCCTGTGTGCACGGACACCCGGCGGCCGTCGCGCAAAACAAACGCCGAGACGTCTACTGCATTGGCAAAGGCATGTTCTGATAATTTGCCCGAACGCATCCCATAGATGTTCCGGCAATTGAATGTGCCCATTGTTTCGATACGGACGACCTCAGCGCCCAAATATTGCTTGGCGGCGGGGCGCACGGCATAACGTGCCCAATCGGTAAAATTGGCGGCCAGCGGGCACGTCATCGCCCCCAAATTGGTGGCCGGCGTGCCAAAATCCATGAGCTTGACCGTGTCGATCGTGCGGCACCCGCCGTCAAAACTTTTGTTGGGCAAACCGGCAAAGCGGACTGATTTTTCTTTTAAACCCGCCATGCACTGCCGCGCATTTTCCGTTGTTGCGTTTGCACCCGTGCGTGTCGTTTTCGGGGCCTCACGCGCGCTGCAAGACGCCAACAACAGCGCGCTCGCGACAAGCAGAATTCTTGGAGCAGTGACGACGGCCATGTAAGATGTAATAGCGAAATCTCAGCGGTGTGCAGCCCCAAATCGACCAAATGGAAGTCATATGGCGGCAAAGGCGTGGATATTGATTCAATTTCCGCGTTGCGCACAGTGGCTGGCGCGATTATCGCGAATGCATGTTGCGAATCATTCTTAATAAGAAGTGGGTGTTTTGGATATTGCTGTCTGTGCCAGCGATATTGATGATGCGCAGCTTCTATGCGGGTGACCGCATCGCGATGGATATGCTGCATCCGACAGGCGAATGGTCCGCGCGTTTTATGATTGTCGCGATGGTTTTAAGTCCGTTGTTGTCATTGTTGGGGCCACGCCCGTGGCTCAGTTGGTTGATCCAGCGCCGCCGTGCGCTGGGTGTCGCTGCATTCGCTTATGCGGTGCTGCATTTGGCTTTCTACCTTATCGACATGGGCAATTTTGAAGACATCATTGCCGAATTTCTGGCGCTGGGTATCTGGACGGGCTGGGCGGCCATGCTGTTGTTTATCCCGCTCGCGCTGACCAGTAATGATGCATCGATGCGCGCGCTGAAAGCGGGATGGAAGCGGCTGCAACGCCTTGTATATCCCGCTGCCTTGCTTGTTCTGGTACACTGGATATTCATCCACAATAATCTAGGCCCAGCGCTCGTTCATTTCGCGCCATTGGCCTTGCTCGTGGCGGCCCGCTTTTTTCTTCCCCGTAAATCTGCATTTAAAGGAGCATGAATATGCGTTTATTGACCTCACTTTCACTCGCCGCAGCGACCGCAATTGCTTTTGCATCGGTGCCTGCATCGGCAACCGGCGTTATCACCTGTAAGGCTGGACCGGTTTCGGGTTGGAAAAGCCAACAGGCACTTACCGATAAACTTACCAAGGAAGGCTGGACCGTCCGCAAGGCAAAGGTCGATGGTGGTTGCTATGAAGTGTACGGCACAACGCCAGAAGGCGACCGTGTCGAAGCCTATTTCCACCCTGTAACGCTGGAGAAACTATATGTTGGTCGCCGCGGCGAAGTTTTGTTTCGTAAGGCCGGTTACTGATCACATTTTGCGATAGTCATTGACAAAGCCGGGGCTGCGCTTAAACGCGGCTCCGGGCCACGCGGTCCCAACGCCGCGCTGCTCTCTGCAAGGAGAAGCTTACATGACTATAGTACCCCCCGCCGTTAAACCGGCGCGTCCATATTTTTCATCCGGTCCCTGTGCTAAACCGCCAGGCTGGAGCCCCGAAAAACTTCAAACTGAATCGCTTGGCCGTTCGCATCGTGCGAAAATCGGCAAATCGCGCCTTCAACTGGCGATCGATCTGATGCGCGAAGTGCTTCAGGTCCCTGACACGCATCGCATTGGCATCGTCCCCGGTTCGGATACCGGCGCAATCGAAATGGCGATGTGGACCATGCTTGGCGCACGCCCGGTCACAATGATGGCGTGGGAAAGCTTTGGTGAGGGCTGGGTCACAGACGTCAACAAGCAGCTCAAGCTGAATGCGACCGTCATGAACGCGCCCTATGGCGAAATTCCTGACCTGAGCGCGGTAGATTTTTCCAACGACGTGGTTTTCACATGGAACGGCACCACTTCAGGTGCGCGCGTTCCAAATGGCGACTGGATTGCCGATGACCGTGAAGGCCTGACCTTCACCGATGCGACGTCGGCGGTGTTTGCCTATGATATGCCATGGGACAAGCTGGATGTCACAACGTTCAGCTGGCAAAAAGTGCTCGGCGGTGAAGGGGCACATGGCGTGCTCATTCTCGGACCGCGCGCTGTTGAGCGGCTTGAAAATTACACGCCGGCATGGCCGCTTCCAAAAGTTTTCCGCTTGATGTCGAAAGGCGCACTCGTCGAAGGCATCTTCAAGGGCGAAACGATTAACACGCCATCGATGCTTGCGGTGGAAGATGTGATCTTCGCGCTTGAATGGGCGAAAACCATTGGCGGTTTGCAGGGTCTTATGGGCCGCAGCAATGCCAATGCTGCTGCGCTCGCAAAAATCGTTGAGGCACGTGACTATTTCGGCTTTCTCGCCGCTGACCCTGCTATTCGGTCAACGACGTCGGTGTGCCTGACCGTTGAGGGTGCGGACGAAGCCATGATCAAGAAAATGGCGTCACTGCTTGAGGCGGAAGATGCGGCTTATGACATCGCCGGATATCGCGATGCGCCTGCGGGCCTGCGTATTTGGTGCGGCGCCACTGTCGACACCGCAGATATTGAAGCGCTCGGCCCTTGGCTCGATTGGGCTTATAAGAAAGCCAAAGCTTAAATCCCACCCGTGCCATTCCCGCGCATGCGGGAATCCGCGAACTTACATACCCGCGCAAGCCGACATTTCAGTCCATCGATCCCCGATCAGTCGGGATGACGACGAAAGACATATAGGAATTTCAACATGACGAAACCACGCGTACTTATCTCCGACAAAATGGATCCCAACGCAGCGAAGATTTTCGCAGAACGCGGCTGTGACGTTGATGTCATCACCGACAAAAGCCCTGAAGAGCTCGCCGCCATCATCGGCGATTATGATGGCCTTGCCATTCGCAGCTCAACCAAGGTCACGAAGGCCATACTAGACGCTGCCACCAACCTGAAGGTGATTGGCCGTGCGGGTATTGGCGTCGACAATGTGGATATCCCGAATGCCTCGGCAAAGGGCGTTGTTGTCATGAACACGCCGTTCGGTAACTCGATCACCACTGCTGAACATGCGATTGCATTGATGTTCGCACTGGCACGCGAATTGCCAGAAGCAAACGCGCAGACACAAGCTGGCCTCTGGCCGAAAAACGGCTTCATGGGCGTTGAAGTCACCGGCAAGACACTGGGCCTGATCGGCGCAGGGAATATCGGTTCCATCGTCGCAAGCCGCGCGCTTGGCCTGCGTATGAAGGTCGTTGCCTTTGACCCGTTCCTGACGGCGGAACGCGCCATTGAAATGGGCGTGGAAAAGGCGGACTTGGACACATTGCTGGCCAAGGCTGATTTCATCACCTTGCACACGCCGTTGACCGATCAGACGCGCAATATCCTGTCCAAAGAAAATTTGGCGAAAACCAAAAAGGGTGTGCGCATCATCAACTGCGCGCGCGGTGGCTTGGTCGATGAAGCCGCGTTGAAAGAAGCGTTGGACAGCGGCCAAGTTGGCGGCGCTGCGCTCGACGTGTTCGCAACCGAGCCTGCGAAGGAATCGCCATTGTTTGGCACACCAAACTTCATCTGCACCCCGCATTTGGGTGCATCAACCAACGAAGCGCAGGTCAATGTTGCGCTGCAAGTTGCGGAACAGATGACGGATTATCTCGTCAATGGCGGCGTGACCAATGCGCTCAACATGCCCAGCCTGTCTGCAGAAGAAGCACCCAAGTTAAAGCCATATATGACTTTGGCGCAAAAGCTGGGTTCGCTGGTTGGCCAGCTTGCGCACGACAATCTGGATAACATCGCGATTGAGGTTGAGGGCGCTGCAGCTGAATTGAATATCAAGCCAATTACCGCAGCCGTTTTATCCGGTTTCATGAGGCGTTTTTCGGACGCGGTGAACATGGTCAACGCACCGTTTTTGGCAAAAGAACGCGGATTTGATATCCGTGAAGTCCGCCATGACAAGGCGGGTGCCTATCACACATTGGTGCGTGTCACGGTGAACACCGCGCAAGGCCCACGTTCGGTTGCAGGCACATTGTTCGCCAACAGCGAAGCGCGGCTTGTCGAGATTTTCGGCATCAGCCTTGAAGCTGAGCTCGAAGGCAACATGCTGTATATCGTAAACGAAGATGCACCGGGTTTCATTGGCCGTGTCGGTACGACATTGGGCGCGGCTGACTTGAATATCGGCACCTTCCATTTGGGTCGCCGCAGTGCAGGTGGCGAGGCGGTTCTGCTGCTGTCGATGGATGCTGCGATTCCCAAAACAGTTCTTGAGCAACTGGGCTCGCTGCCTGGCGTGAGGACAGTAAAGGCGCTTAAGTTCTAAGCGGGGCTTCCCCGCCAGAACTTTTCGCGTAAAGAACGCGCATGAAGATTCCGCCCGACTTGCTGCCTGAAGGCTTCCGCGACCGACTTCCTCCCCAAGCGGAGGTTGCGGCGCGGGTGTCGCGTGCCATGATCGATGTGCTGACAAGCTATGGCTATGCCAGAGTGGCGCCAGCCATCGCCGAATTTGAAAGCGCCCTTGCCGAACGCAGTGGCGGCGCGGCGCGGAACCAGCATTTGCGTTTTACCGACCCTGTTTCTGGACACACGCTGGCATTACGTGGCGATATAACCGTTCAGGTCGGGCGCATTGCGACAACGCGGATGCAAGAATCGCCGCGGCCGTTGCGCTTGTGCTATCATGGTCAGGTTCTGCGCCTGAAGGCAAAGCAACTTCGTCCAGAGCGTGAATTGACGCAGCTGGGCGCGGAATTGATCGGCAACGATAGCGTTGCTGCGGCGTGCGAAATTGTTGGCGTCGCCATCGATGCGCTGGAGGCAGCGGGCGTCAAAGACATCACCATCGATTTTACGCTCCCCGACTTGGTCGAACGGCTTGCTGAAAAAGCTTTGCCTTTGGCACCCGATAAAATCGATGCCGTGCGTTCCGAACTCGATATGAAGGATGCTGGCGGCCTTAGCGTGTTGGGTGCGGATGCCTATCTGCCATTGCTCGCGGCGACTGGTCCATTTGATGCGGCCGTTGAAAAATTGCGTGCGATTGATGCTGGCGGTGCACTTGCGTCGCGAATCCAGGCGCTTGAAAGCATCGCCGCAACGGTCGCTGGTCGCGCCAATGTGACGCTTGATCCAACCGAACGGCATGGCTTTGAATATCAAAGCTGGTTCGGCTTCACGATCTTCGCGAAAGGCTATAGCGCGGCGCTCGGTCGTGGTGGCACTTATTATATCGACCGCGCCGATGGCCCGTCTGAAGCAGCAACTGGATTTTCGCTTTATCCAGATCCGTTGATTGACTTGGCCGAAGAAAGCACCGCGCAGCGTCTGTTCCTGCCGCTCGGCACCGATGCCGCCACCGGCGCGAAATTGCGTAGCGAAGGTTGGGTTTCGGTCGCTGCGTTGGACGAAAATGACAGCGCCGCCGTGCTGGGCTGCACCCATAAATGGGTCAACGGGCAGGCGGTTATCGTCTGAAATCGTCCATCACGTTGCTTTAGGGTGGACGCAGCGCCATCATAATCATAACGGAGCACATGGCGAATCCCTTCGCAGGAAAAAGCTCCTGCGCAGAAAAAGGCCCCAGAGCTATCTGGCTTTGACAGGGAATATCTGATGGCAAATGTAACCGTAATTGGCGCTCAGTGGGGCGACGAGGGAAAAGGTAAGATTGTCGACTGGTTGGCGGAACGCGCCGATGCAGTGGTCCGGTTTCAGGGCGGACATAATGCAGGCCACACATTGGTGGTCGGCGAAAATGTATATAAATTGTCGCTGCTGCCGTCGGGTATCGTGACGGGCACGCTGTCGATCATCGGCAATGGTGTTGTTCTGGACCCATGGGCGTTGCGCGACGAAATGACGAAGCTGCGTGTGCAGGGCGTTTCGATTACAACCGAAAACTTCGCACTCGCCGACAATTGCGCGCTGATTTTGCCGATCCATCGTGATTTGGATGGCTTGCGCGAAGCCGCCGCCGGTTCGGGCAAGATTGGCACCACGGGTCGCGGAATTGGCCCTGCTTATGAAGATAAGGTCGGCCGCCGCGCCATTCGCGTTTGCGACCTTGCGCATTTGGATGCGCTTGATGCGCAATTGGACCGTTTGTGCGCGCACCATGATGCGCTGCGCGCCGGCTTTGGCGAACCGCCGGTAGACCGTGCCCGCCTGATTGCTGACCTTAAGGAAATTGCGCCATTCGTTCTCGAATATGCGCAGCCAGTGTGGAAGCGGTTGAACCAAGTGCGCAAGGCAGGCGCGCGGATATTGTTTGAAGGCGCGCAGGGCGTTTTGCTGGATGTCGACCATGGCACCTATCCATTTGTGACATCATCAAACACGGTTTCGGGCACTGCCGCGGCTGGCTCAGGTCTTGGGCCAAGTGCCGCTGGTTTTGTACTTGGTATTGTGAAGGCATATACCACGCGGGTTGGTTCCGGGCCTTTCCCCACCGAGTTGGAAGATGAAACGGGCCAGCGGCTTGGCGAACGGGGTCATGAATTTGGAACCGTGACCGGCAGAAAACGCCGTTGTGGCTGGTTCGATGCGGTAATCGTGCGTCAAAGCTGTGCGGTGTCCGGTGTCACGGGAATTGCGCTGACGAAGTTGGATGTCCTGGACGGTTTTGACACGATCAAAATCTGCACGGGCTATCGCCTGAACGGCAAGGTATATGATTATCTGCCCGCGCACGCCGCAGAACAGGCCGTAGTCGAGCCGATTTACGAAGAAATGCCCGGTTGGCAGGAAACGACCGCCGGCGCGCGCAGCTGGGCCGACCTGCCTGCACAGGCGATTAAGTATATCACCCGTGTTCAGGAACTGATCGAAACGCCCGTTGCCTTGGTGTCGACGTCTCCGCAACGCGAAGACACGATTTTGGTCCGCGATCCATTTGCGGATTAACCGCTTTTCAGTTCTGCGTTCAGCCGCAAGCTAGCGCGCCAGAAGAAAAAAGCAGGGATCAGCCCAAGCCAGGCTGCACCATACAGCACCCAGCGGACACTTTCGTCGCCGGCCATGGGTTGCAGCCAATCGGATAGCACGCCGAACAACAATGGGCCCATGCCAAGCCCGATGAGATTTTGTCCAAAGACAACAAGCGATGCCGCAATGGCGCGCGCCTCTGGCCGGACAAGGCCTTGGACACATCCATAAGCAGGGCCGTAATAAGCCGAATTCAATATGGTCGGCAGAATGAGCAGGGCGACGGCAATCCGCCAATCTTCGGCCCAATATCCGGCAAACAATATCGGTGCGGCAATCGCCATGCCAATTGCAGGCATGGTCAAGATATGCCGCTTGTCACGTTTGCCAAAAACATCGGCCATTTTTCCACCAAGCCATGTGCCGATGATACCGGAAATGCCAAGCGCGACCGCCATAGCGAGCCCCGCCTCGGTCGTTGATAGCCCGTGGGACCGGATGAAGAAGCTGATCGTCCACAGACCCTTGCCGTAGCTGAGGAAGGCGGTGAACGATGCGGCGATAAAGACGTACAGATAAGCCTTGGACGCAAAGACTTCACGCACAGCATCTTTAATCGACAGTTTTGCCTTCACGGGCGATTCCGCGGTGTTGAAATGCGCGCTATCTGCGCATCGCCGTGGATCGCGGATGAGCAATGGCAACACAAACGCCAGCAATATCCCCGGCATACCAACCAGCATGAGCGCGATGCGCCAGCCATATTGGTCGTTGACGATCCCGCCAATGATCAGGCCAAGCAGTCCACCAATCGGGATACCCAACCCAAAAAAGGCGATAGCTGACGACCGTTTTTCGGGTGGCACGCTGTCTGCGATCAGCGAGTGCGCAGCAGGCGTGCATCCGGCTTCGCCGACACCGACGCCGATCCGGGCAAGAGCGAGTTGCGCGAAATTTTGGGCAAAACCGCAAATCGCTGTCATCCCGGACCACACCGCAAGGCAAACAGAGATAAGCCAAACCCGGTTGGTCTTTGCATTATCCGCATAGCGCGCGATTGGTATGCCCAGCACAGCATAAAAAACCGCGAAAGCAGGGCCGGCGAGCAAACCGAGCTGCGTATCACTCAGCCCAAGCTCGCCCTTCATAGGTTCGGCCAGAATATTGATAATCTGGCGGTCCAGAAAGTTCAGAATGTACACCAGCAGAAGCGCGAACAGCATTATCTTTGGGTTGGTTATAGCCAATCCACCGCTGCGCACAGCCGTTCGATCATGCATTCCGTTTCTCCTTCTCCGATGCGTAGTTATTCAAGTATTTTCGGGATTGTAAAGCATCAGCGACATATTGATGTCGACAATCGATTGTCCTAACATCGCAAAGGGTGGGAAAAATCGTTCATCCTCAAAAATCCGTGATTGACTGTTGGCGGCACAGCGTCATTGGAGGACCATATGACCACGCGCGAAACCACGGCCTTCTTGCCACTCGACGATCTTGATCTCACATTGTCGTTGAGCGACCGATTTATGGTCATGGCTTATGGCGCCATCCAATGGCCATGGTTGCTGCGCAGCCTCGATGGTGGCCGAAAGAAGGATAAGGCGGAACTGCTCGCTTATCTCGGTTTGCCGCTGGATGCGTTGCCCAATTTGGGCAGCTGGAAAGCAGATACGCATTTTTTGTGGCACATCGTTTCTGCAATCGAAGAAATGCGCCCGCAGCAGGTGGTTGAGCTGGGTTGCGGAGCATCGACTTTTGTCGCGGCGCGGGCATTGCAGCTATTTGGTGGTGGAAAAATCGTCAGCTTTGACCAGCACGGGGATTTTGCGTCGACGACGCAAGGCTGGATCCGTGACAACAATATGGATGTCGACATCCGCCATGCGCCCTTGGGACCGCCACCGGCTGGCTGGCCGGGCCATTGGTATCAATTGAGCGATATACCGGCTGAAATTGATCTGCTGATCGTCGACGGGCCACCATGGGCCCTTCATCCGCATGTGCGCGGTGCGGCGGCGAGCCTATTTTCGCATTTGCGTCCCGGTGGCCGCGTGCTGCTCGATGATGCCGCGCGTCCCGGCGAGCGTGTGGTCGCCCGCCGGTGGCGCAAAGAGCATCATAATATGGACTTTAAGCTCGACAGCCAAGGCGCCAAAGGCACCTTGCTGGGATACAAGCACCCTGCTTAAAGCTTCGTTTTTCGCTCGTCAGTTACCATGTCGCTGGCAAGGTCCAGACCGGCTTTGCCGTGCGCTGCAGTGTGCGCAGGCGCATGCAATGGCTCGACAAACTCGGGCTCTTCCACCTCAAGCATGCCTTCCCATTTGGTGATGACGGACGTTGCCACGGCGTTACCAACGACGTTGGTTGCGGTCCGGCCCATGTCGAGGAACTGGTCGATCGCGAGGATCAGCGCGACACCTTCAACAGGCAAGTCAAACATCGCCAGCGTGCCGGTAATCACCACCAACGATGCGCGAGGCACGGCGGCTACGCCCTTCGAAGAAATCATCAGTGTCAGCAGGATCAGGATCTGCGTTCCGATGGACAAATCAATTCCATAAGCTTGCGCGATGAAGATGGTCGCGAAGCTCATATACATCATCGAACCATCAAGGTTGAAGCTGTATCCCAATGGCAGCATGAAGCCCGAGATCCGGCGCGGGACGCCGAAACGATCAAGCTGTTCAAACAATTTCGGCAACGCCGCTTCGCTAGATGCGGTCGAAAATGCGATGAGCATCGGTTCGCGGATGTAACGAATGAGCGTCCAAATGCGTCGGCCCAAGAAGATCGCTCCAATCGACAAAAGGATCGTCCACAACAATGCGAGCGACAAATAGAATTCACCGACGAGCTCAAGATAGGTCAGCAAAATCGCTAGGCCGCTTTTGGAAACCACGGCGGCAAGCGCGCCAAACACCGCAACAGGTGCATAACGCATCACATAATGTGTGATTTGCAGCATCATTTCGGCAAGGGCTTCCGCACCCCGAACGAGCGGCGCACTTTTTTCGCCCACAGCGGACAATGCGACACCAGCGAACAATGCGAACACCAAAATCTGCAAAATATTGTTCGTTGCCATCGCTTCGAACGCATTTTTTGGGAAAATCGACAGGATGAAATCCCAGAAGTCGAGCTTCTTGACCTCGCCAATCGTGGCGGCGGCATTGGTGATGGTATCGACCGGCGCACCAATGCCTGGCTGGAGCAGGTTGACCATCAACAGTCCAAGGCCAATCGAGATGAAGCTGGCGACGATAAACCACGTGATTGCCCGGAAACCAATTCTGCCCAGCGCACTGCTATCACCCATATGGGCAATACCGACGACGATGGTCGACAGGATCAGCGGCGCGACCAAAAGCTTGATGAGATTAAGGAAAATATCCGAAAGCAGTTTGAACGTCTTGGTGATATATTCGAACAGCGTACTGTCCTGCGCGAAACTGACATGGACTGCATAACCCACGGCTACGCCGAGGATCATCCCCACCAAAATCCATAATGTAAGCCGTTTATCCACGCGGAGCCTCTCCTATTTTTAACTTTTGCGCACGCTACACAGGACTAATGCCTGTCGCAACCAGTTACAAACGTGACTTGTTTAAGCGCTCGAAGGGCGTCATAAGCTTTGTAATAAAATTACAACGTATTTTGTCGTTGGACATGGCACTTAACCAAATGCTTGCGGGCTCAGGAGATGATTTCATGGCGGCCGCCAAAATTGCTAAAACTACCGGAAAACTCGACAAAAGCCTGCTGAAGGGAATGATTTCGGCGTTCGCTGAAACGGCGCTGCCCGGCGAAAATGAAGGTTTTGATGCCAAGGCAACCGAAGAGGCCGCCCGGTTCACTATCGAAACGGGTCTTCATCGCAAAGCGGGCACTGCCGCTATCGCGCTCGATAGTTTCACCGATGCGCGGGGCCGTTTGATGATGCGGATCGCGCTGAATAACGACGACATGCCATTTCTGGTGGATTCGGTATCAGCAGCCGTTGCCGCAAATGGTATATCGGTGAAGCGCATCATTCACCCCGTGTTGAGTGTCGCCCGCGATGATACCCTGACGCTCACCGACATCAGCCGGAAGCGTGTGGACGGTCAGGCCCGGGAATCGTTCATCTATCTTGAGACCGAACGGGTCGATGCGCGGGAGCGCCGGCAGCTTGAAATGCACCTCGCCGCCGTTCTGGCCGATGTGCGCGGCGCGGTGACCGACTGGCGCGATATGCTCGCGGAGCTGTCGGCTGACGCCGACAGCCTGCCTGACAGCGATGGGACTGCCCTCATTCGCTGGTTCCTCGACAACAATATGACCATATTGGCGCACGAACGGATCAGCCGCGATGGCAATCGGACCGACCGCCTTGGTCTATCTCGCGTGACCGATGCACCGGTTCTTGCAGAAGATAGCGTCGGCCTTGCGATCAAATGGTTTGAAGACGGCGGCGTCGCACCGCTGGTGCTCAAGTCCAACCGGGTGTCGACGGTGCACCGCAACGTCCAACTGGATCTAATCGTCATTCCAGTCACAACCGGCGACCGCATTACGGGCGTAGCGGTCACTGCCGGGCTTTGGACGAGCGCGGCCCTAGCGACTGCGCCTGAGGTGATACCCGTGCTGAGAACGCATCTGGCGGCGCTTATGGACCGGTTCGGCTTTGACCCGTCGGGGCATGCGGGCAAGGCGATGGCGCATGCACTGACGGCGCTGCCACACGATCTTTTGGTTGCGCTGAAATTGGATGATCTGGAACGCGTTACGCTGACCGCGATGTCGCTCACGGATCGCCCGCGGCCGAAGCTGATTGCGCTGCGGTCGCCGCTTGGGCGACATTTGTACATTTTCGTCTGGCTGCCGCGCGATGACGTCTCGACAGGCATCCGCAAGCAGATCCAGAATATGCTCATAGATGCCACAGGCGGTAGCTTGCTCGGCTGGACGATTGGCTTGGAGGATGGCGGCGTCGCCTTGCTGCGGTACACGCTCGACCTTCCAGATCGCGACCAAAAGGTCGACGAGGCCGCGCTTGATGGCAAAATCGAGCTTATGGTGCGTGGATGGGAGCCCGCGGTCGAAGCGGCTCTCGCGTTACTGACCGACGAAAAGCGCGCGGCAGCAATGCTCGTGCGTTACGGTGCCGGTTTCCCCGCAAATTATCGCAGCACCTATTCTACCGAAGAAGCCGCCCGTGACATGGTTGGCCTGCTCAATATGGAGCGCGACCACAGTAAAGTCACCCGGCTGTTCATGGGCGGCGATAATCTTCGCCTCAAAATTTATAGCGGTGGCGGCGCGCTTCCGCTCAGCGATGTTGTTCCGGCGCTCGAGAATTTCGGTTTCGACGTGTTGGAAGAATTGCCCAGCGCGTTGGGCGACGGCAATTATATCCACGACTTCCGTCTGTCGCTGCGCGGCGGCGATGTGGCAGCGGTGATGAAACGTCCGCGCATTATCGAAGGTGCGCTGAGCCATGTTTTGGACGGCAGCTTTGAAAATGATGTCTTTAACCAGCTGGTGACGGTCGGCGGCCTTGATCCGCAATCGGTTATCTGGCTGCGGGCTTGGTATCGCTATTTGCGTCAAACGGGTGTGACGTATGGCATGCCGACTGTGGTGTCGGCACTGGCCAAAAACGCCAATGTTACGCGTTCAATTATTGCCCTGTTCGACGTTCGGCATAACCCCGCGCATTCCGGTGACCGCGAAAAAGAGATCACCAAATATGTGAAGTCGATCAACACGGACTTGGCCGCAGTATCGGCCATCGACGAAGATCGGATATTGCGCCGGTTCTTGGCGATTGTTTTGGCGACGGTCCGCACCAACGCCTTTTCGGCGGCTGCCGCAGAAGCGCTAGCGTTTAAGCTTGATTGCGCGAAAGTCCCCGGCCTGCCTGCGCCGCTGCCATGGCGCGAAGTGTTCGTCTATTCGCCGCGTGTGGAAGGCATTCACTTGCGCGCTGGCCCGGTGGCGCGTGGCGGTCTGCGCTGGTCAGACCGGCGCGACGATTTCCGCACGGAGGTCCTTGGTTTGATGAAGGCACAGCGCGTTAAAAACGCTGTGATCGTGCCGACAGGTGCCAAGGGTGGCTTTTACCCCAAGCGGCTACCCGACATGCGCGTCGACCGTGATGCATGGTTTGCCGAAGGGACGGAGGCCTATAAAATATTCATCCGCACCTTGCTGTCGATAACCGACAACATCGTCAACGACCGTATCGTGCATCCCGACAATGTCGTCATTCATGACGGGGATGATCCTTATTTCGTTGTTGCTGCTGACAAGGGCACGGCGACATTTTCCGACACCGCAAACGCCATCGCGCTGGAACGCAATTTCTGGCTGGGCGATGCTTTCGCCAGCGGCGGTTCAGTTGGATATGACCATAAGGCGATGGGTATCACCGCCAAGGGTGGTTGGCTTTCGGTCCAGCGGCATTTCGCCGAAATGGGTATCGACGTTCAAAAAGAACCTGTCACGGTTGCTGGCGTCGGTGACATGTCCGGCGACGTTTTTGGCAACGGAATGCTGCTTTCGAAAACACTGAAAGTCGTCGCGGCATTCGACCACCGCCATATCTTTTTTGATCCCGATCCCGACCCGGCGGTCAGCTGGAAAGAACGTCAGCGTTTGTTCAATCTGCCGCGTTCGAGCTGGCTCGATTATGACAGCAAGCTGATTTCAAAGGGTGGCGGCGTATTCGCGCGCACCGAAAAATCCATCAAAATTTCACCTGAAATCAGGGCATTATTGGGCATTGATGCGAAGGAGATTGAACCGTCGGCCTTGATGACCGCGATATTGAAGGCACCTGTGCAGCTGATGTGGTTTGGCGGGATTGGAACCTATATCAAGGACCGAAGCGAAGGCCATTTGGATGTTGGCGATCCCGGCAATGATGCGATCCGCGTCAACGGCGCTGACGTTCAAGTAAAGGTCATCGGCGAAGGTGCCAACCTTGGCGTCACGCAGGCAGGGCGTATTGGGTACGCATTGCGCGGTGGCCGGATCAATACCGACTTCATCGACAACAGCGCTGGCGTCGATTGTTCGGATAATGAGGTGAACATCAAAATCGCGCTGAATGCGCAAATGCGTGCCGGCAAGTTGAAGGAACCTGCGCGCAACGTGCTGCTTGCGGATATGACCGATGCCGTTGCGCATTTGGTGCTTGAGGACAATCGCCTGCAAACACTCGCGCTTTCGATTGCTGAAACCGGCGGTGCGGGGGATTTGCCTGCCTATGTCCGGCTCATTGAAATTTTCGAAGGATCTGGCAAGCTTGACCGCGCCGTTGAGGGGCTTGCCCCGAACGAAGAACTGTTCCGCCGCGCAAGTGACGGACGTGGTCTGACCCGGCCCGAATTGGCTGTGCTGCTTTCGACGGCAAAGCTGGCCGCGCAGGACGGTGTTGAGGACGCGCCTTTGGCACAAGATGCCTCAATGGACAGCGAACTGCTGGCGGCGTTTCCAGAGGCGATGGTTAAGGCCCATAAAAGCGCGATTCTGTCGCACCGGTTGCGCAAGGAAATCATCGCGACCAAATTGGCAAACCGCATGATCAACCGGCTTGGCATGCTGCCCCCGTTTGAATTGGCTGAGGAAGAAGGCTGCGGCCTTGGTGATGTTGCGGCGGCTTTCGCCATTGCCGAGCGCATCTATGATCTGCCTTCGCTGTGGCAGGCCATCGATATGACACCGATGCCGGAGGCAACGCGGTTGATGCTATTCAATCAAGCGGCCGTTGAAATTCGTGCACAGATGGCGGACATCATTCGCAACGCGCATGAAGGTCGCGATGTCAGTGCAGCCACCGCGATATATGCCCCCGTCGTGCAGAAATTGTCGGCTGCGCTTGACGGGTTGTTGCCCAATGACGTCCGGCTTCAGACGGAACGTTTTGGCGCACGGCTTACGGAAAATGGCGCGCCACGCAAAATTGCCGACCGGCTGGTTGAATTGGCGCAGTTGGATGGCGCTATTGGTCTGGCGGCGTTGTCATCGACCCAAAAGGGTGATGTGACGGCGCTTACGCGTGCGTTTACCGCTTTAGGCGATGCGCTTGGCTTAAGCTGGGCGCAAGGGGCGGCTATGCAAATTGATCCGCATGACCCGTGGGAACGACTGCTGGTTGCAGGGCTAGCACGCGATTTCCAAACGATGCGTTTGGATTTCCTACGCCGCCGTGCCGCGAAGAAGCCGCTTGAGGATGCACAGGATTGGCTGCAAACCAACGCCGTCCGCGTGCGCGCATTTAAGGCGATGGCCGACCGTGCCCGCATGGCAGGCATGCCAACGCCCGCGATGCTGGCACAGGTTGCAGGTCAGGCAAGGGTGCTATTGGGGCGTTAAGCCTCTAGCTCTTCGTTGGGGGCAACCCGGCGGGGTTGCCTTTGGTTGAGGGATTCGACGCATTTTGCTTTTTGGGTCCCTCCGCCTTTGGTTTGCGGACTTCGCGGTTCGATTTCTTTTGGCTCTTTGCCATGATGTTTTCCTTTCGGGGGTAGAGGGGGCAACGTGCAAAGCGCCGGATCGTTCACGCGAACGTCCGGTGAGCCTTATTTATATGCACGAATGGTCCCCGTTATAAGGGTACCCGCCGAAATGGAGTGATTAAGCGACTGCCTCTGCTTCACGCTTATAAATGCTGTTCAGCGGATGGCGGAACAGATTCATCACCATGGGTTCGAAAAACTCGATCGGCAGCGTGTCATATTCGGGATCGAATGATGGGCAGTCATATTTGTCGATGAATTCTTCGGTGTCAGCAAACCATTCGTGACCGCGGAACTTTTCGCGCATGTCTCGATCAAGGCCAAGATGGTGGAAGAAGTTGTGACCTTGAAAAATGCCGTGGTTTTGAACAATCCAGTGGAGTTTTTCGGAAACGAACGGCTTTAATATGGCAGCAGCAATGTCTGGGTGATTTGTCGCGCCAAGTGTGTCGCCAATGTCGTGCAGCAGCGCCATGACGACATAATCTTCGTCCCGTCCATCACGATGGGCCCGCGTTGCGGTTTGCAAGGAATGGGTCAACCGGTCCACCGCGAATCCACCAAAATCGCCATCGAGCAGCCGAAGATGGTCCAATATCCGTTGTCCGCCATTTTGCGAAAACGGGATATTGTGCCGCATGATGATTTGCCAATCTTCTTGCGTACTCTGCGACATGTCGTGGAAATTTGCGCGGTCTTCGTGGTTGTCCATATTTGGTATCCTCTCCCCAAATCCCTATCATGTCCGTGTGATGAAACAAGTGCTTCATGCGCGCGCAAAATGCGGCTAGACCCAATTTATGGCGGTACTTGAGCTTACAGACAAACCCTTCTTTGCCGATAAAAATCGCGCGTTTTGGAATCTCCATTCAGCCGGATGGGCCGGTGCAGTCATTTTGCGCGCCGCGTCGGGGATTGCCCAAGGGCAGCCCGTCAGCTTCCTTGTGCCCATCCTGATATCAGCGGTCACGGGCTATTCGATCACGCTTTTGCTATCGGTTATTTACCGATTTCTGATTGATCAGCGGCCATTTATTATGTGGAGCCTGACGTTCGTCGCGGTGTCCCTGGCCACCATTGGCTACGCGTATATGGACGTGTGGGTGCTTCAAACCATTCGTGATGGGGTGGATGAAACGCCCTTTGCGCAGTTATGGCTCGCCGCGATCTATATTAACTCGGTGTTGTTGGCGGCCTGGTCCGCGCTTTATTATGCTATTAATTATTTCGTGCGCGCTGAAGAACAAGCGGACCAGATGATGCGGCTTGAGGCGCAGGCTACCAGCGCGCAGCTGACGATGTTGCGGTATCAGTTGAACCCGCATTTCCTGTTCAACACATTGAACAGCATATCGACGCTCGTGCTGCTGAAGCAGACGGAACAGGCAAACGCCATGTTGTCGCGGCTATCGTCGTTTTTGCGCTTCACCCTCATCAACGAAGCGGCGGCCAAGGTGCCGTTGACGCAAGAGGTTGAGACGTTGAAGCTCTATCTTGATATCGAAAAGATGCGGTTTGAAGAACGCTTGCGGACATATTTCATCATCGAACCCGCTGTCGAAAACGCTCTGGTGCCCTCACTTCTCCTGCAGCCATTGGTGGAAAATGCCATTAAATATGCGGTTACGCCGAAAGAAGAGGGCGCGGACATTTCCGTGACCGCTCAACTCGTCGGCCAAAGAGTGCGGATTACCGTATCGGACACAGGACCAGGCTTGCAGCCGGGGCAGCAAGATCACAGCCTCTCCACCGGTGTTGGCATGGCCAACACCCGAGAGCGACTTTCACAAGCTTATGGCGACGATCAACGCTTTGAACATTATGTAAAAGCGGGCGGAGGATTTGAGGTTTTGTTGGAACTACCATATCAAAGCCGGATTATAGCAGGGGAAGACAATCAAACGGGGGCTAAGCAGCAAGGACAAATATCCGCATGAGCATTCGTACAATATTGGTCGACGATGAAAAGCTGGCGATCCAAGGCCTTGAATTAAGGCTCCAGCCGTTCGACGACATCGAAATCGTCGCCACCTGCCACAACGGTCGTGAGGCCATTCGCAAGATTAAAACGCTGAAACCCGATCTGGTGTTTCTCGACATTCAGATGCCCGGATTTGATGGATTTTCCGTCGTTCAGGGCGTGATGGATATTGATCCGCCGTTGTTCGTTTTTGTGACGGCCTATTCGGAACATGCGATTAAGGCGTTCGAAGCGCAGGCCATCGATTATCTCATGAAGCCGGTCGAACCAGAACGTCTTGCCGACACCATGGACCGTGTGCGCAGCAGGCTTGCCGACAAGCGCACATCGGATGAGCTGGACAGGCTTCGCACTGTCATCAATGAAGTCGCGCCGGATGCAGCTGACAATCTGAGCTCGATTGACGATGACCTGGCGTCAACGCGGTTTGAGAAGCTTATCAATATCAAAGATCGCGGCCAGATTTTCCGCGTCGATGTAGAAAGCATCGAACGGATCGATGCGGCTGGCGACTATATGTGCATTTACACCGCCGACAACTCGCTCATCCTGCGCGAGACGATGAAGGATCTGGAAAAACGCCTCGATCCACGCACGTTCCAGCGCGTCCATCGTTCGACAATCGTCAATTTGGATCAGGTGCGGCAGGTGAAGCCGCATACCAACGGCGAATGCTTCCTTGTGCTCGAATCCGGCGCACAGGTAAAAGTCAGCCGTTCCTATCGTGACGTCGTAGCCAGGTTTGTCCATTAAGGAGAATAAGGATGGCAGAAGCCGATACTTCACCGCGCATGAAGGCCAGTGACTTCCATCCCTATATTCTGGAAATCTTTGATGGCTATGTCCACGGCAAGCTGACCAAACGTGAATTCATTCGCGAAGCCGGTAAATTCGCAGCTGCGGGCGTCACCGGCCTTATGATACTCAACCAGTTGCAGCCAGATTATGCTTTGGCGCAGCAGGTTAAGGCCGACGATCCCGAAATTGTCACGTCGCGGATGACGGTACAAAGCCCCGACGGGCATGGCAGCATCAGCGGGCTGCTGGCGCGATCAGCCAAGGCAAGCGGCAAGTTGCCGGCGGTATTGGTGATCCACGAAAATCGCGGACTGAACCCCTATATCGAGGATGTCGTGCGTCGTCTGGCAAAGGCGGGCTATATGGCGTTTGGCCCTGATGGCCTGTCGTCGCTTGGCGGTTATCCGGGCAATGACGAAAAAGGCCGCGAGCTGCAGGCAACACTGAACCCCGGCAAATTATTGGAAGACTTTTTCGCCAGCTTTGAATTCCTGCGCGATCATGCCGACAGCAACGGCAAGGTTGGCGCGGTAGGTTTTTGCTACGGTGGCGGTGTCTGCAATGCGTTGGCCGTTGCTTATCCGGAAATGGCTGCGTCAGTGCCTTATTATGGTCGCCAACCCACTGCGGCCGAAGTTCCTTTTATTAAGGCGCCGCTGTTGATCCATTATGCCGAGGCCGATGAGCGCATCAACGCAGGCTGGCTCCCTTATCAGGCAGCGCTCATTGCGAACCAGAAGGCGTTTCAGGTGCATTTCTACCCGGGCACGCAGCATGGCTTCCACAATGACAGCACGCCCCGTTTTGACAAAGCAGCGGCAGACTTGTCGTGGGCCCGCACGCTCGCGTTTTTCGGGAAAAATCTGCGTTAGCGCCGGTCTTTGAAAAACGCCTGAAGCAGTTCCGCCGATTCGTCGGCGGATATCCCAGAATATATTTCGGGGCGATGATGCACCGTGGGCTGTTCAAATAAGCGGGGACCATGCGCCACAGCGCCGCCCTTGGGGTCCTCAGCGCCATAATAGAGGCGGGCGATGCGTGAATGGGCGATTGCGCCTGCACACATCGCACAGGGCTCTAGCGTGACCCACAGGTCGCATCCCGTGAGCCGGTCATTGCCAAGATGCGCCGCAGCGGCGCGGATGGCGAGGATTTCGGCGTGGGCAGTGGGGTCATGATGCTCAAGCGGACGGTTGGCGCCACGGCCAATAATGACCCCATCCTTGATGACAATCGCGCCAACGGGCACTTCGCCTTGCGCGGCTGCTGCCCGCGCCAAGTTGAGCGCTTCGTTCATCATTTCGCGGGCTTTGGACAAGGGCATGTTATTTTGCTAGCGTAGATTAGTGCTTTTGACCACACATCGGCTTGACCTTTCTGGTGTGGAGCGTTAGGGGCAGCGACTTTCGCGGAACAGTGATTCCGCATACACTTTTTTATACAGGACATACATCATGGCGCGCATCTGCGAACTCACCGGTAAAGGCCGTCTGGTCGGCAACAATGTGAGCCACGCCAACAACAAAACCAAGCGTACATTCCTGCCTAACCTGCAGAATGTCACTTTGTTGTCGGATGCCCTTGAGCAGGGCTACAAGTTCCGCGTTTCGACCCACGGTCTGCGTTCGGTTGAACATGTTGGCGGTCTCGACAACTGGTTGTTGAAGACTTCGGACGAGAAGCTTTCGACAAACGCGCGCAAGGTGAAAAAAGAAATCGCCAAGAAGCAAAAAGCTGCGGCGTAAGCCTGATGGCTGCTTTTGCAGCCTTTAGCTAAAACGAATCAAAACCGGGGGCAGTCACTGCCTCCGGTTTTTTCTTGTCCGGGGCAGAGGCAATGTCCTCGCTATCCCGATCCTGATAGCTGGTCTCTGGTCCGTTTACGTTAGGCAGTGGCCCGATAAACGGCCGATCTGTGCTGGCATGATTTGCAAGTTCAAATCCCATGCGCGTTCATTATTTGCGGGCTGAATATGAACGAAAGATAACAGGCACGTTCAGCATGCGGTCAATCACGCATCTTCATAAGGCAATTATTGGCACAGCAAATCGCCGAATTGCCCAATGCGGGCCGAACCTGAAAACAACGGAGTATCGAACGTGAGAAATTTGAAAAAAAGCATCGGTGCGCTGGTACTTGCAGCTACGGCCGTAACCGGATTTTCCGCCACACCAGCTTTGGCCCGCCATGGCAATGATGATGGCTATTACAGTCGCGGTGACCGTTATGACCGATATGACCGTCGGGAATATCGTCGTGGCGACCGCAATTATCGCAACAATGCCTACCGCGGCAATGCGCGTTGCGACAAGGGTACGGGCGGCACCCTCATTGGTGCAGTTGCAGGCGGTCTGCTTGGGAACGAAGTCGCCCGTCGCGGCAACAAAACCGAAGGCAGCATCATTGGTGCAGCTGTAGGCGCCTTGGCCGGCCGTGCAATCGACAAGTCGGACAGCAATTGCCGCCGCTATCGTTAAAATCTCAGCCTTTCGTTCGGATGTGATCCCTGAACCTCCCTCACATCCGGGCGGAACGGTCGATCGGGCGATAGCCTGACGATCATGAGCCAGCCTTCAACCGAGGGCGGGCTTTTTCGTTTCAACTGAAACTTGTCTGCCTGCGCTTTATCCGGCAAAGCGCCGCAATGACTTCATCACTCGAATCCGCACGAACTGCCATCCGCCCCTTCCATCGCAAGTCTGAACCAGAAGTGCTCGCCCCATTGGTGGTCACCGCCGCTGTCGATGGCACCGCGCGCGCCGAAGTTGTGCGCACCGCGCGGACCCTGCTGGCCGATTTGCGCCAGGTGCAAGCCGACGGATGGGTGAACCAGTTTCTGCAGGAATATCGTCTCGGAACGGAGGAGGGCACGGCGCTCCTTTCGCTTGCGGAGGCGTTTTTGCGTGTGCCCGATCCCCAGACGGCTGATCTGCTGATTGCCGACAAGCTGACCGAAGCGGAATGGGGCAACCATAAGGGGCAGTCATCAAGTTTGCTGGTGAACAGCGCGACTTGGGGACTTGTCCTCGGCAAAGCCGTTCTGGGTGACAGCACAAGCACGTTGAAGCGCCTGATTGCAAAGGCAGGCGAGCCATTTGTGCGTCAGGCCGTTGGCGCAGCGATGCGGCTCATGGGCCAAGTTTTCGTGATGGGCCGCGATATTGACGAAGCCATCAAGCGGATGGAATCAAAGGACAATCGCGGGTTCACCGCCAGTTTCGATATGCTTGGGGAAGCTGCGCGTACCAAAAATGATGCAGAACGATATTTCGAATCCTACGCCGCGGCCATCGCAGCCGTCGGTCGCAATGCGGCGCGCGGTCATAGCGTTTCTGTAAAATTGTCGGCGCTGCACCCGCGATACGAAACTGCGCAGAGTGCAACATGCGTTCCAGAACTGGCCGATATGATCACGCAATTGGCCCGATCTGCCGCCTCGCTTGGCGTGCAACTCACCATTGATGCCGAAGAAGCGGCGCGTCTGGAAATGAGCCTTGATATCATTGAACGCGTCGCCCGTGATCGTGCCCTGCGCGGCTGGGATGGCTTAGGCATGGCAGTGCAGGCTTACTCCAAACGCGCCCGTCCCGTCATCGCCTGGGCCAATGCATTGGGCAATGACACGTCCCGCATCATGCAAGTGCGCCTCGTCAAAGGTGCCTATTGGGACAGCGAGATCAAACATGCGCAGGAACGGGGGCTAAGCGACTTCCCGTTGTTTACCCGCAAGCCGGCAACGGACGTATCCTACCTTGCGTGCGCCAAAGATATGTTTGAAGCCGCCAAAATTCGCCCGGCATTTGCAACGCATAACGCGCTTACCGTTGCGACGATCTTGCAATTGGCGGGGGACAATCGCGATTTTGAATTTCAACGCCTGCATGGAATGGGCGAAGGGCTGTTTGAACGCCTTGTGCGCGACGAGGGCTATCAGTGCCGCACCTACGCTCCGGTGGGCGGACATCGCGACTTGCTCGCCTATCTGGTCCGCCGCTTGCTGGAAAATGGCGCCAACAGCAGTTTCGTGCACCAACTGGCGGACCAATCCATCAGTGAAGACGAACTGCTCGCCGATCCCGTCGAGAAAATCATGGCTGTTGGCGGCACAGGGCACCCAGCGATCGCAGCGCCTGCTGATCTGTTTCAGCCAGAACGAACGAATAGCCTTGGCATTGACCTTGATGATGCGCTGATCCTGCAGGAAACCGCAGCGGACATCGCGCGCCCGGTACCATTGGGCAACCAGACAACAGCCTCACCAAAGGATGCGGTCACTGCGGCGCTTGCCGCCTATCCGGCATGGTCAAATGCCCCATTGGACGAACGCGCGGACTGTCTGGACCGACTGGCCGACCTGCTTGAGACAAACCGCAGCCGTTTGATGGCTGTTTTGGTTCAAGAGGCGCGCAAAACGATCCCTGATGCGCTATCCGAAGTACGTGAGGCAATTGATTTTTGCCGTTATTATGCTGCGCGCGCACGTACCGATTTGTGCGCTGTCGAATTGCCCGGCCCAACGGGCGAACGGAATGTTCTGCGGCATGAAGGCCGGGGTGTATGGGTCGCGATTGCGCCGTGGAATTTCCCACTTGCGATATTTTTGGGACAAGTGGCGGCGGCATTGGTCACTGGCAACACCGTTGTCGCGAAGCCTGCTCCGCAAACACCCGCCATTGGGCAATACGCAGTGGCGCTGGCACATGAAGCCGGCGTTCCCGCGGATGTGCTTCAGATTGTTACCGGCGGTGGCGACGTCGGCGCGGTCCTGACCGCCGATGTCCGCATTTCTGGCGTGGTGTTTACGGGTTCGGTCCCGACGGCAAAAGCCATTGCGCGCAACTTGCTCGCCGATGATGCGCGGCCATTGGTCCCGCTGATTGCCGAAACGGGTGGCTTGAACGCAATGATCGTCGATTCCACGGCTTTGTCCGAACAAGTCGTTCGCGATATCATCATCTCGGGCTTTCAATCGGCAGGGCAGCGTTGTTCAGCGTTGCGGTTATTGCTTCTGCAGGAGGATATCGCAGAACATACGCTTGAGATGCTGCGCGGCGCGATGGACACGTTGAACTTTGGCGATCCTGCTGATCCCTCGACCGACATCGGACCTGTCATTGATCAGGATTCCTATGACAAGCTGATGGCCTATCGGGCCGAGGTTAAGGACAGAATAGTTCATGAGATAAACGTCCCCGCGCAAGGCCTGTTTGTGCCCCCGACGGTTATCCGTCTGGACAATCTGGACGATCTGAACCGCGAATGGTTTGGCCCATTGGTGCATGTTGTCACATGGAAGGCTGGAGAGCTGGAGGCGACAGTCGCACGCGTGAATGCCAAAGGCTTTGGTCTGACGATGGGGCTGCACAGCCGGATTGCGGGCAGCAGTGCATTGGTCGAAAACCTTGCCCGCGTCGGCAATCTGTACATCAATCGGTCGATGATTGGCGCGGTGGTGGGCAGTCAGCCATTTGGCGGTGAAGGCTTATCAGGCACTGGTCCCAAAGCAGGCGGACCGCATTATTTGTACCGCTTCTGCGCTGAACGGACGACATCGGTCGATACAACAAGCGCGGGCGGCAACGCATCGTTGCTGTCGCTTGAGGACGATAGCTGATTTAAAACGTCAGTGGATGGTTCCCAAAGTTGTGTTCGCGCTCAGCATGATGATGAGACGTTCGATCTGGCGCCAGCGGCAATAATGCAGATGATTGCCAACATTACGGCTCTGTACCGCACGTTCGGCGGCTTCGATGCCCGCTTTGGGACCGAATGTGTCCATTAACGTCGTGGCTTCAGCGACGTCCCGCGGTTCGACATAGAGCGGCAGATACATACAGACAGCGGCTTTCGATGGTTGTTTTGGGGCGCAGACAGGCCCGGGGGATTGGCCCATCTGCAACGCCTTATTACAACTTGCGTGTCGCGTTTCCGTCAAAGCAATTGGTTAGCGCACATTAAGCATGAACATCGGGCTTGCTAGGCTGCGGCACTTGGTGGCAAAGAGCGTTTATGTCTGAAACACAAAACAATCAGCCCCGCCTTGCTGGCGGCATTTTCGTCGCTCTCGGTTTATTGATCGGCGCTATCCTCGGCGTAGCATTCGATCAACCGTCCGCCGGATTGGTTATCGGTATGGGAATCGGTAGCATGATCGCGGTGGCGGTTTGGTTGTTTGATCGTAAACGAAGCACATAAGGGTCAGAATAATGTGGAAGCATGTTCGCAATATTACGTTGATATTCATCGCGTTGGCGCTTGCCGGCGTGTGGTACATTACGCGCCCTGACGTCGCGCAATTGCCGTTGGATGCAGTGACCGGGCCTAAGCCTAATATCACGGAGGGCCGCGAACAGATTTTCCCGACCATTAAGGTTGCTGAGGTTGACCGCTGGAAAGCCGGCGAAGCACCAACCGCTGCGCCGGGTCTGGTTGTCGAGCGCTTTGCAGAAAGTCTCGACCATCCCCGCAACATGTATGTCCTGCCCAATGGTGACGTTCTCGTCGCCGAAACAAATTCTCCGCCGCGCGAAGCTGGCGGTGTTGAAGGGTTCGTCATGAAATGGCTGATGGCCAAGGCTGGCGCGGGTGTGCCGTCTGCCAACCGCATCACATTGCTGCGTGACGCCAATGGAGATGGCAAAGCTGAATTGAAAACAGCGTTCCTGACGGGGTTGAATTCGCCATTTGGCATGGTGCTGATCCGCGACACGCTTTACGTCGCGAACACCGATGGATTGATGGCCTTTCCTTACAAGACAGGCGACACCCAAATTACCGCGAAGGGCAAAGAGCTTACAAAGTTTAATGCAAAGGCGCCAAACAACCATTGGACGCGCAACCTTGCCGCATCGCCCGATGGAAAGAAGATTTACATATCGGTCGGGTCAAACAGCAACATTGCTGAACATGGGATGGAGCTCGAAAATGGCCGCGCGATGGTGTTCGAATATGACATCGCGAAGGACAAGAAAATTCCATATGCCATCGGGTTGCGCAACCCCGTTGGCCTCGATTGGGATAGCCGTGGACGCCTGTGGACGGTTGTCAACGAACGCGACATGCTTGGTTCGGATCTGGTGCCCGACTATCTGGCCCTTGTGGAATTTGGCGCCGATTATGGTTGGCCGCAGCATTATTGGGGCGGCTTTACCGATCATCGCGTTTCACCACCGAAACCAGAAAAGCGGGAATATGAACGCCGCCCTGATTACGCCTTGGGTGCGCATACGGCCCCCTTGGGCCTTGCCTTTGGCTATAAGGGTAAATTGGGTGCCGGACTGACCGATGGTGCGTTTGTTGCGCGCCACGGCTCTTGGAACCGCAAGCCTGTGTCTGGCTATGATGTCATCTTTGTGCCCTTTCCAAAAGGCGAGCCTGCCGGAAAGCCAGTCAACATTTTGACTGGGTTCCTGGACAAAGACGGCAAAGCGCAGGGTCGGCCAACGATGCTTGTGATTGCAAAAGACGGTTCGCTTTTGGTCAGCGACGATGTGGGCAATGTTGTTTGGCGGGTTCGGGCGAAAAGCTAAATCCGTCGGCCCGCGCGGCCGGCAAGTTCCACTGTGTAATGCCATGCTATGCGGCCCGACCGGCCGCCACGGCTTTGCGCGAAACTTAAGGCATCTGCCTCGTCCCAATCGAGGTCGAAATGCGCCGCGTAACTGCCCACCATTTTCAGATAGGCATCCTGATCGGGATATTGAAAACCGAGCTTAAGGCCAAACCGGTCCGCCAGCGCTAGGCTATCATCCACGGCGTCACGGCCGCCCGTATCCGGATCCGCGCCATTTTCTCTTTCGACGATGTTCCGGCGGTTTGATGTCACGCACAAGCGAACATTGTTCGGGCGGGCTTCAACGCCGCCTTCCAGCAGCGACCGCAACAGACGCGCGCTTTGGTCATTGGGCTCGAAAGAGATATCGTCCACGAACAACAGATATCGGCGGCCCGATGCGGCAAGCTCGTCGAATAATGCAGGCATGCTGGTGATTTGGTTCGCCGCCGCCTCGACAAGCGCAATGAAAAAGCCTTCTTCTTGCAACGCCGCGACCACCGATTTGACAAGCGCGGATTTCCCCATGCCGCGCGCGCCCCACAAAAGCACATCATGCGCTGCAGCACCCGAAGCATGCCGCCTGCTGTTTTCGATCAGGTCGGCTTTCTGCCGGTCGATACCAACGATAAGGTCAAGCGGCAGTGGCTTGAAATCATGCACTGGGGCCAGTGCCGTGCCGTTCCAATGATAGGCCGGATGGGACGATAGGTCCGTCGGTGGCGCTGGCGGCGGTGAAAGCCGCTCCAGCGCCTCAGCAATGCGTTTGAGCGTGTGTTCGTTCAAGCCGCCAAATCCTCGGCATCCAATGCGTAGAGCAAGTCGGCACCGGCCATTGCGCTACCTTTGAAGGCAAAGGCTTCGGGAACCATGACATCCAGATAGTAACGGCAGGCAACGATTTTGGCCTTTAGGAACGCGCTCGTATCTCCGGCGTCGATTTCCATTTGTGCCGCCCGCAATTGCTTCAGCATCAACCACCCTGCGGTCACGACGGACATCATGTTCGTGTAGGCGTAACTGCCCGCGAGGCGATCATCCACGCTCGTGCTCAACATATATTCGGTCACTTCCGCGCAGGCCGCGCTCAATGCCGAAAGGCCCGGCTGGTCGGTGGCGTCTTGCGAAATGGCCGCGAGATGGTTTCGAATGACATCACCGCCTTGCATCGCGAGTTTACGCCCGACAAGATCGGCGGCCTGAATGCCGTTGGTTCCTTCATAAATGGCGGCAATCCGGATATCCCGGTAAAACTGGGCTGCGCCGGTTTCCTCAACAAAGCCCATTCCGCCATGCACCTGAATGCCCAGCGAGGCGATCTCGCTGCCCATGTCGGTGCCGTAGGTCTTGGCAAGCGGCGTCAGCAGATCAACCATGTCCTGCGCTCCAGCTTCGCCGAGCGTGGCGCGGTCAACATAGCCCGAGGCCAGATAGAGCAAGGCCCGTATCGCTTGCGTGCCCGCTTTCATACGCAGCAGCATGCGGCGGACATCAGGATGCTCGACAATCGCGACGGACTCGCGCGACGGTCCGCTTGCTTTGGCCGATTGAACCCGTTCACGGGCAAACCAGATGGCTTTTTGCGTGGCGGCTTCGGCAATTTGAACGCCTTGCAACCCTACATTTAGCCGCGCGTTATTCATCATCGTGAACATCGCACGCATGCCGCCGAATTCAGGGCCGATCAGTTCGCCAATACATTCACCCTCTTCGCCAAACGCGAGAACGCATGTTGGGGAGGCATTAATGCCCATTTTATGTTCGATTGATACGACCTTGATATCATTCGCGTTGCTGATGCTGCCATCTTCGCCCACCTGATATTTCGGGACCAGAAACAGCGAGATACCCTTGGTGCCAGCTGGGCCATCGGGCGTGCGGGCCAGCACGAGATGGACGATGTTTTCGGCCATATCATGGTCACCAAAGCTGATATATATTTTGGTGCCTTTGATTTGGTAGGTGCCATCGCCGCGCGGCGTCGCGGTCGATTTAAGCGCGCCGACATCGGAACCTGCCTGCGGCTCCGTCAGGTTCATCGTACCTGACCATTCGCCGGTTGATAGTTTGGGCAGGAACAGCTGCTTTTGCCGGTCTGACCCATGGTGGTTGATGGCTTCGATCGCGCCAACCGACAGGATCGGGCACAGGGCAAATGCCATGTTCGCAGCGCCCAAGGAATCGAGCGCAACGGTCGCCATCGAAAATGGCAGGCCCTGGCCGCCGAACGCCGACGGTGCGTTTATCGAGCCCCAGCCATTGGCGACATAGGCTTTGTAGGCCGCGACAAAACCTTCGGGCATGACCACTTTGCCATCTTTCAAACGCGCACCAACGGTGTCACCGATGCGGTTGAGTGGCGCAAATTCGCCCTCCGCAAATGCGCCAATGCCTTCCACAATTGCTTGCACCATATCGGGCTTGGCATCGGCGAAGCGTTCATGTTGCGACAAGGCTTCGATACCTACGATATGCTTCAGGACAAATGCTTGTTCAGTAACGGGTGCAGAAAAGGCCATGATCAATAAAAAATCCTGTTAAATCGTGTCGACCAAGGCCTATAGCCGCGAATGATGTTTGGCTCAAATACCTTGGGGAATGGCTGGGTCCTGCCCGCTGATGACGCTGCAATAACGGCGGCGATGGAGCTTTTACGTTCCGGCCAAATCGTCGCGATTCCCACTGAGACGGTATATGGCCTCGCGGCGGACGCCAGCAATGCCGATGCAGTTGCCAAGATATATGCGGCAAAGGGTCGTCCGGACTTTAATCCATTGATTGTGCATGTCGCCGACCAATCAGCCGCCGAAAACTTGGCTGAATTCAGCCCTATGGCACATCAATTGGCACAAGCATTTTGGCCGGGGCCGCTGACGCTGGTGCTGCCTCTGCGGCCTGACGCCGACATTGCTGGTGCCGTCACGGCCGGGTTGCCGACAATTGCATTACGCTGCCCCGCCCATCCCGTCATGCAGGCGCTGCTTAAAAAAACGGGCCTGAACATTGCGGCACCGTCGGCCAATAAAAGTGGGGGCATAAGCCCGACCCGCGCCGAACATGTGCTTGCGGGGATTGGCGGTGCGGTTCCGATGATCTTGGACGGGGGGCCTTGTTCTGCGGGACTCGAATCCACCATTGTTGCGGTGCGTGACAATGGTTGGCAGATATTGAGGCCGGGGCCAGTCACCGCGGCGGATATTGAGCGGGTTCTAGGGACGAGCCCCTTGGCGGCCTCCGGAGAAAATATCGAAGCGCCGGGGCAATTGGCGAGCCATTATGCACCGTCAAAGGTTCTTCGCTTAAACGCGATCCAACCAGATCCGGGCGAATGGCACATCGGGTTCGGCGCAATGGCGGGCAATGATAATTTGTCCGCGTCAGGCGACCTAGCGCAGGCCGCAGCCAATCTGTTTGACGCATTGCACAGGGCCGATGCCAGCGCCGCATTATCCATATCGGTCGCGCCGATACCGCACGAAGGGATTGGCGTTGCGATTAACGACCGGCTGCAGCGGGCATCTATCCGGTGAAGTGGGCTGCGGGCATCCTGTTGAGGCCGTCGAACTAGAAAAATCAGTTGCATATCAGGATGCTATTTCATCCAAGCGCGCTTTCGCCTATCAGGTGGATTATAGCAGTGCAGGGGAGAGCAAATTGCCTACATCGAAGAGATTTTTGATTGGGCTTTTGCCGATCGTTGCACTTGCCGGCTGTGGTGAGACATCGGACAGCAAGAAGGCTGCGGTCGAAACAGCACAGGTTGTGCGCGTGTTTACCGTGGAAAAGGAAAGCCTTCAGCGTGAAATTAGCGCGGTGGGAACGGTGCGGTATCGGCGGGAAACGCCGCTTGGCTTCACCACCCCTGGGAAAGTGGCCGTTGTTCGCTTTGAAGAAGGTGATTTTGTAAAGCGCGGCGCATTATTGTCGGCGTTGGATTCCACGACTGTTGGCGCTGACGTAAGCGTGTCCGTCGCTGAACGAGACCGTGCGCGCGCAGAGTTTGAACGCGTGCGTTCGCTATATGCCGATGGCTGGATAACCAAAGCGCGTTTCGAAGCGGCAGACGCCGCTGTCAAAGCCGCCGACGCCCGCGTCCGGCAGGCTGGCTTTGCGCGCAGCACAGCGCAGCTGTATGCACCATCAAGCGGCGTCGTCCTGCAGCGCAACGTCCAACCAGGACAAGTTATCGCTGCGGGTACGCCAGCGCTTATTCTGGGTGAAGCCGATGAGGGCTTTGTCTTTCGCGTGCCCATCGTCGACCGTGACGCGTCAAAATTGCGCGTTGGCATGACGGCGGACATCATGATTGAGTCCGTGGGCGACGCTCCTGTTTCGGCCACCATTTCAGAAATCGATGGACGCGCGAATGAGGCAACGGGCGCGTTCACCGTGCAATTCCGGCTGCCCTCGCGCGCAAACTTGCGATCGGGGCAAATTGGAACGGCCAATATTAAGCTTCCTGCCATGGAAAGCGGCGACTTGCTGCAGATTCCGGCTACCGCATTGTTCGGCGTCCGCACCGGCGAAGGCCTTGTCTATGTTGTCGCAAAAAACAATCGCGTCGAAACGCGCAATGTCGCGATTGAAACTGTCTCTGACACATTCGTTACTGTGTCCGGTGGTATAAAGCCGGGTGACAAGATTGTGACGTCGGGGTTGGAAAAACTGCGAACCGGATCGCCTGTGCGCATTATTGCGACGCAGCCTTAACACATGCATATCGCCGAAATCGCCATCCGCCGGTGGCAATTAACCTTAGTGCTTTTTACGCTGCTGTGCGCGCTTGGATTCTCAGCATTCCAACAGGTGCCACGCGCGGTTGATCCGCATTTTTCGATGCCTGTCGTGTCCATCGTTGCCGCGCAACCGGGTGCGGACGCAGCGGAGATTGAGCAGACGATTACCAAGCCAATCGAAGAGTTGGTTCAGGGCCTGGAAGACGTTCAAAGCGTAAATTCGACAAGCAGCGATGGCAACGCCGTCATTCGGGCGGAATTCGACTGGTCGGGTGATCCTGACCAATATTTCAACGACACCGTCCGCGAAGTGACGGCCATCCGCAGCCAACTCCCTGCCGATCTGCAAAAACTTCAGTTCGAGAAAATTCGGACGACGAATTCATCCATTTTGCAGATCGCTTTGCTGAGCGAGACGGCCAGTTGGTACCGCATGGAAAAATATGCGCGGGATATCAGCGAAGCGCTGGGGCGTTACAAAGAAGTGCGGCAGTCCGAAATTTATGGGCTGCCTCAACCCGAAATAACCGTCGCCATCAACTCGGGACGTTTGGCCGAGTTACGCATTCCCGCAAGCGCCGTGGTTGACGCGATCCGTCTTGCTGGAGCGGATGTTCCTGCAGGTGCCGTCACCAGTGGCGCACGCCGTTTTAACATCGAAGCAGGGGGCGCGTTTCGCGACCTTGATCGCATACGCAATTTGCCCATCCGTACCAATGACGGAACCTTATTGCGCGTCGACGATGTTGCAGACATTAAAATGGGATCGGCTGAACAGCGCGTAAAGGTCAGTCACAATGGCCAACGCGGGGTCTTCATTACGGCCAACCAAAAACAGGGCACAGACGCGACCAAGCTTCGTAACCGGTTAATCCAAGAGCTTGAGATTCAAAAGAAGCTGCTTCCGCCCGATATAAAGGCGGTCGTTGAGTTTGATCAAAGCCGGGATATTCGCAAGCGTCTTCAGGAACTTGCGCGCGACTTTACCCTTGCGCTGTTTTTGGTGCTGATCACGCTGCTGCCATTGGGCTGGCGCGCGTCGGTGATTGTGATGATATCGATTCCGCTGTCGGTTGCTTCGGGATTGCTGGCGATTTCGGCATATGGATTTAACCTTAGCCAGCTTGTGGTCGCGGGCTTTATTCTCACGCTTGGTTTGCTGGTGGATGACTCGATTGTCGTTGTCGAAAACATCGCCCGGCATTTGCGGATGGGCAAAGGCAGGAACCAAGCGGCGATCGACGGCACCAAAGAAATCACCATGGCCGTCTTGGGATCAACAGGTGTTTTGGTGTTTGCCTTCCTTCCGCTTTTCTTCCTGCCGGAGGGCGCGGGCAAATTCACCCAGAGCTTTATCGCGACAATCGTGTCGACGATTACCGCCTCGATGCTCGTATCGCTGACAATTGTGCCGTTCCTTGCCAGTCGTATCTTGAAGCGTGATGATCATGAAGGCGGCAATCCGTTACTTCAGTGGCTGATG
>DBOA01000069.1 GCA_002299195.1 Sphingomonadales bacterium UBA658 | reverse complement strand
ACCCCTCAGCGTCTACCATTACTTTCAAAAGTTAAATCCATTCCTTCGGGGAAATGGAAATCCAAACCGAGTTTTTGGCGGACGGCGTGCTATTGTTGGCACCCAACGTACACGCGGTTATTACCCCCATGGTCTAAGTTCTAAACGTACTGTTGTTCCAGTGCTGCCGATCAAGCCGCGTGTGTAACCAACTTGATGATTTCGGGTGCGCTGGGGCCGATGGACATGGGGTATGCATGGCCGGTGATGACCGCGACGTCAAAGAGCTCTTTGACCCACATTCAGTGGCGTGCGGTGAGGCCGCCGCGCAAAGATACAAAACAACCTCTTGCACAGTAGAGGTGCCTCGCGCCCGCGCGCGAGGACTATTTCTTGGCCGTGTGTACCGCGCGCAGGGGCGCAATTATTGCACTGCCCACCCATTGCGGGGGTGGCGCTTTTTTGGTATATGCTGCCCATGCCCAGTAGACGCGACAGTGGTCACCCCACTTTGTTGCGACCGGCGGCACTAGCGTGCGCGACTGGACACACGCTCTAATCTCAAATCACCATTTTTTGACGCCCGAAAATATTGACGGGGGAGCTACCCCCGCGCAGACGAGCGACGTTGGTGGGGGTGAGCGCGAACTCGCGACCCTCAATCCGCAAGGGGCATTAGCCAACCCCGCCCCCGCAAAGCCAATCGAGGAGAGAGAGCGGCTCTCGGGGCGCCTGCCACCCTTCAAGCTGGAACGCTTTGACAGCGTGGCATACTGCAACAGAAATGACGTCGAGATCGCCAAGTTGACGGAAATCTTGAGCCTAATTCCCATGCCACCGGCGATCGGCGATACACAGCGCGACGCATTGTACGTCAAGGCCATTGACCTGTTTGAGAGCCTCGGACCGGCGGACGGGATCGAGGGCATGCTGGGCGCGCAGATGGTTGGCACGCACAATGCGGCCGTCGAGTGCCTTAGGCGGGCGATGATCTATGACCAGAGTTTGGAGGCGCGGAAGGTCTTTTTGTCACAGGCGGAGCGGATGATGGGCATGTACATGCGGCACGTGGATGCGCTCGCCAAGCACCGCGGCGGGGAGCAGCAGAGTATCACGGTAGGACAGGTGAACGTGGAGAGTGGCGGGCAGGCCATCGTCGGAAATGTGGGGGTGGGCGAAGCTAGTGCCGCACCGGCCACCTCGCCGCCCGTTATTGAGGGGCCAGACGCGCCGGCGGCTGTGGCGGACTTGAAAAAGCCCACGCGCGGGAAGGCGCGCCAGTGAGCGGGCCGCACCGGCGCAATTTTAGGCCAATGATGCAGTCGCCGCGCTGCGGCGCCAAGACGCGCGCGGGGGCGCTCTGCCAGGCGCCGGCGACGCGTGGCAGGGCGCGTTGCCGAATGCATGGCGGGGCCAAGGGCTCGGGGGCGCCCAAGGGCAATAGGAACGCGCTGAGGCACGGTGTCTACACGTCCGAGGCAATTGAGTGGCGCAGGCAAATAAATCGGCTGCTGCGCAAGAGCCGGGCGCTGAATGCAGAGATTTGAGGGGTTGGATGCGGCTACTTGCCGTTTTACGTAGATCCTGAGTGTGCCATCCTGCCGCCAGAGCCGCCAATGAAGCCCCGCCAGCTAATTTGCCGCCAAGTTGGTTATTTTTGCGATTTATGGGTGAAGTGAACGAATTTTTTCTACAAATTTGTGACGCATTCTCGACATTCTATTACTAGTGATGTGGGAATAATGTGCCCGTCGCGCTATTTAGACAGCGGCGGCCATACGCACATTTAGAAGCCGCGCTACCGCACGATTGTGAACTTGGCCAGTTCAGACAGCTTCTTGTAAGGTCATGTCTCCGATTGGAGCATTTCGCGATGACCTTGTATCCGGGCGGTTTGTTGAACCGAATACTTGCCCGGCAATAAAGGGACATTCCAAGCTGTCACATTGAAACGCGGTTTTCCAAATCCCGTTGCTCGATCTTTGCTTTCAGACAAAAAGCTGCCCTCATACAAAGAAACACCACGAAACGTTCGTTCAGCGCCGGTTCCTCATTGGACTGCGCGATAGGATGTATTTGGGTTTATTTCACCCCGAGCAGAGCCGCAGCGGCGACTTCGCCATCCTGCTCGGAACTTCCGCCGCTGACGCCAATTGCGCCGACGATTTGGCCATTGATGACAATCGGCGTGCCGCCTTCAATGGCAACCACACCCGGCAGGCTAAGCACAGCGTTGCGTCCGCCGGCGATGGAATCGAAAAAGGCCTTCGTGCTCCGCTTGAAGCGCGCCGCGGTGCGCGCCTTTTCGCGGGCCACCAGATCGGACCCATATTGTGTGCCGTCCATCTTGTGGAACAGGACAAGCTCACCGCTTGGTTCGACGATGGCGAAGGCCATAGTGAAATTGCGCGACTGTGCGGACTGTTCGGCGGCGGCGACAATCGTTTTTGCCTGCGCAAGGGTAACCGGGCTACCATAAGGCAATGGCGACTGTTGCGCACCTGCAGCGGTGGTCAGAGCAATCGCCGTCACCGCACCCAAAAACATCCGTTTCATCATGATCTACCCTCTGCAGCCCTTTTATCACGCCCGTTAATTGTCAGATATTTCACAGGCGCGCTATCCGGAAAGTGCCAAGCTTCTTTGCGCCATGGCCCAATCGGCAAATGCAGTCGCATTGTGCCCGCAAATATTATGCCGTCCCCCCGCCTTTGCATTGACACAGCCCTTCAAATGCCGCTAAGCGCGGCCCCTACCCTGTGCCCGGATGGCGGAATTGGTAGACGCACCAGCTTCAGGTGCTGGCGCTGGCAACGGCGTGGAGGTTCGAGTCCTCTTCCGGGCACCATTTTTCTGTTCGAATATGTTCATCCTTGGCCTTGAAAGGCCCGGAAAACATACCTACTTTACCTTTCGTTGTTCGTCGCCGTGCAGAACAATTGCCCGTCCCGAAACCTGTCATTCCGACGTGCCGATGTCTGCCGCGGGTCATACTCGGCTAGACTAATCCGCGAGCCAATACTGAGCTCAAAAATGTACGCTGATAGTGGTCGCGATATAGTGTGTGTCGGCCGCAGTCACGGCGTTCGGCGCGGTGCGCAGGAAGCGGCCCTTTGAAAGGTTCGCGGCGTTGAGTTGTAAGCGCAGGAATTTCGTTAACAACCAGTATCGCAACTGAACGTCGACCTGGTGGCCTGCGAAGTTCCCGGCGCTACCGGTGGCATCCCGCACCCCAGTGGTCGAAAACGAATCCGTCCGGTTGGCGAGCCACATGGGCTTGTAGGTGAAGTAACCTTCCCAGCGGCTCGCAAGACCCTTCTCCAGGCGAACGCCGACAGCACTGATGTTGGCCCGGCCAATCGCATTGTAGATGCCCGACTGCGCAAGATCAGCACCACGCATCCCAAACAAGGTGTCGAACCGCCCGAACTTCCCGCCGGGCTCGTCGCCGCTGGCGCGGTCGTATTCCAGCGAAAGCCGCACTTTCGCAGGGCCGGGAAAGGAGTAGCCGGCATCGGCATGCATAAACCAGGCGCTCACCGGCAGTATTGCCGCGCTGGTCGAGTTGCTCGCCCGGACGGTTCCGGACTGGTAGATACCCTCTAGCTCGAAATCGACCTTGCCTGGCCGAGCATCACGGATCAGGCGTGCGCTGAAGCTGTCGAGGTCCCGTTGGCGCGTGACGTGGCCCGGCCAGTCGCGCTCTAGCACGCCGAAATAGCCGGCTTCGAGCGTGACGTGACGCACAAGCCCGGTGTGGGAGACAAGGCCGCCCCAGAGCTGTAAGTCAAAGCTTTCCCGGTCCCATTGCGACTGCTGCGCCTTTATCGAGGGCAGATCGTCGGGCAGGCGAATATGCGGAAGGACATAGATCACCGTCGCCGCCAGACCGCCTTTGGTGCGCAGGTCCGCACGCAAGCCGGTGTAGCCGTTAGTGGCATTGCGGTAGTCATCTGCCGCAACCAGCCGTCGGGAACCAAGGCCGAGCGTCATGCGACCCAATTGCAGGGACAATTTGGCGCCGCCATCAAGGCTGACATCCCCGGCGATGTTGGCCTGGACCAGTTCGAAAGCGTTCACCTCGTTTGCGCTCACCGCCCCGCCCGGCTTGGTCAACCAGGCGCGACTGTCATGCACCTCGGCATTGATCTTGATAGCTTGCAGGTCGATCTGCGCAGTGATGATCGTGCGTAGTGCCAGTTGCTCGTCCGTCGCGTTCAGTCCCGCGCGCGGCTGGCCTTCGAGCGTTTCGTATCGCAGGCGGCTGCTTCCCGACAGTGTCACCCACTCGGGGTCTCCTATGATGTCCTGAAGCGTCGGCGGCGAAGCCACCGCCGCCGTTGGCGCTAGTGCCAAGGCACTCGCCGCGATGCTGAGTTGCGTTTTCACGCCCCACCGAGTGCGTAGCGCATCGTCTGCATGCACGCCTTGCGGGGGATTACGTCGGCACTGTTGCCCGTGCGCAGAAACAGCATATTGTAGGTCTTATCGGTCATTGCTTCCCCCTCAAGGCTTGCAGGCCATCGCGCTGACAAGGTCGGCGCACATCTCCGGCCGTTGTTGGCAGCAGTCTTCAATCAGGAACGAGAGGAGCCGGCGCATGCCATCATAGTCGGCGCGGTAATGGATCATCCGGCTCTCACGCTCGGATTGTGCGAGCCCGGCTCGCTCCAAGGTGGCGATATGGTGCGACATGGTGGAAGCAGGCACATCGACCGCAGCGGCGATCGCGCCGGCCGTCATGCCCTCCGCACCCGCCTGCACCAGCAGCCGAAACACCTGAAGGCGGGTATCGTGGGCCAGAGCGCTTAGCGCTTCGACCGCCCAGAAGTGTCGTGCCACGTTTAGTCCCTATATTTTGATAATTATGGAAATATAGTATCCAGCCTTTTAGGTCAAGTAGGTGTCAGCCTGAAAGCGAACGCGACAAAGTGTCCGATTAGGCGCGACCAATCGCATTCTGCTGCCATTTAGCACACGGCCTAGTTGCACCCCTTCTGTTATCGGCCCAATTAAAGACATTTGCAGATCCAGCTAGATTATCCCAAAGTGGGCGTCCCATCAGATTGATGTCCGTGAATAAATTGAAGCCCAATGGAGAGGTCGCACCATCCAAAAGCAATGCCACTGACGGCTGATGCTATCATGCCTAAGCGTTGGATTAACGCCTAAGATGCTAGATTACTCAAGTAGCCAACCTCTAAATGGTTGCCGTATTCAGCGCTTAACCTTGTCAAACAGGTCAATAAGCTCGTTAAACTTTTTGCGCTGCTCGGTCACATCTCCAGACGCGATTGCATCAGCGACACAGCATGATGCATGATCTCTAAGGATTGTACTTTCTACCTTAGCAAGGGCAGCCTTCACCGCTTGCACTTGATGAAGAATATCGATGCAATAGCGGTCGTCGACAACCATCTGAGAGATGCCCCGCACCTGACCCTCGATCCGTTTCAAGCGATTAATGGTGCTGCTGCGATCTTTGCCCATAAGCGTAAATGCTCTATTGATATACCCTATGGGGGTATTCTATTGAGACACCATTCATAAGGATGCAAGCGTAAATGAATACCTCCCTAACGCGACGAGGCATACTGGCTGGATTAGGTGCTGGCGCAACTTTGGCAGCCGTTCCTGCTTGGGCACAGGGCCACAGCATGCGTAGGCACAATGGGCCACCCATCCGTATCGGTTTTGACGAAGTCAGTGGTGAAATCATTGACCTTGCGGTGGCTAGCGGTCGACGGATTGTTCAAGGCCGTAGCGGACATGGTGTCGCGGTGAATGGAAGCGTGCCGGGACCGCTTATCCGGCTACGCGAAGGTCAGAATGTCCGCCTTAACGTGACGAACCATCTGGACGAGGACACCTCAATTCACTGGCACGGGCTGCTGGTTCCGTTTCAATATGATGGTGTTCCGGGGATCAGTTTTCCTGGAATTAAGCCGCACAAGACATTTACCTATGACTTCCCGATACGGCAGTCTGGCACCCATTGGTATCATAGCCATTCTCATCTGCAGGAACAATCGGGGCATTATGGTCCGCTCATTATCGAACCTGCTGGTGCCGAACCGGTTAGCTACGATCGCGATTATATCCTCTTGTTGAGCGAATTCACACCGCTTCACCCGCACTTCATAATGAGCCGTCTGCGCACTGGTGAAGGCTATTTCAACGAAAAACTCTCAAGCTGGACCGACAAATATCCTATGTCGGGAGCAGAAAGACGCATGTGGGCAGAAATGCGCATGCTTCCAACCGACATCACTGACGTAAGTGCGCCTACTTATACTTATCTTGCCAACGGACGTGGAGCAGAGGAAGGTCTAGAATATCTCTTCCGCCGCGGTGAACGCATCCGGCTGCGCGTCATCAATGGCTCCGCCATGACCTTTTTCAATCTGCGGATACCCGGCTTACCAATGACGGTTATTGCTGCGGATGGGCAGAACGTAAAACCGGTTGAGGTTGATGAACTGCAGATTGCAACCGCTGAAACTTATGACGTTATCATCGAGCCGGGCAAGGCTGATGCATATGCAATAGTCGCCGAATCTATGGACCGATCAGGTATGGCGCTGGCCATGCTAGCGAGCGTCACTGGTGCGAAAGCAAGCGTACCGCCACTACGCGATGCACCTTTGCTAACCATGGGCGACATGGGCATGAACCATGGACCTACTGCAAGTGACATGGCGGCCGGGCATGCTGGACATGCAGGAATGGATCATGGCGGTGGCGCGGGTGCGAATGCCGCTAAGAGCCACAGCATGGACGTCATGAGCATGCGCGATAAATCGCTTTTGCCACCCGATGTCGAAATTGGCCCTGGCCTCGATATGGTGTCTATGGCTCCGGTCGATAAAATGGGCGAGCCGGGGATTGGACTGGGGGACGTCAAGCATCGTGTGCTAAACTATCGCATGCTATCAGCACTTGAGCCCAATCAAGATACCCGCGAGGCGTCAAGATTGCTGGAGATCCATCTGACAGGCAACATGGAACGCTATATGTGGTCGTTCGATGGGCGCATGTTTAGTTCAGTTGACGACATTCCGATCCGTTTTGCCTGGAACGAGCGCGTGCGTGTCAAGCTGGTGAACAACACGATGATGGCGCACCCCATTCACCTGCATGGTATGTTCTTCGAACTGGTCAACGGCGAAAGCGCTATGCATCAGCCGCGTAAAAATGTTGTTGTGGTTCAACCAGGTGCAAGTGCCCAGTTTGATTTGACAGCCAATGAGCAGGGGGACTGGGCATTTCATTGTCACCTTCTTTACCACATGCATGGCGGCATGATGCAGACGGTGACGGTTATGGGTCCCGAGGTCGCAACATGACCAAATCCCCGCTGCTTGCCGTCGCGTTAATCGGCACCGCATTATTATCAACGCCGGCGCGAGCGCAAGATCACAGCGCTATGGAGCACGGTTCTGCGAACGATACAGAAAGCAGCACTGACGTGTCGCCGGGCCCGATGATGGAGACCCCGCAACCGTTTGAAGCCGGCAGTGGCCCTGCGCGTGCGGCTGACGCAATCTGGGGTGCAGACGCGATGCTTGATTCCAGAAAAAGTCTGCAGAAATCGCATGGTGATTTTCCAGTATTCTGGTTTCAGGGTGACCGGCTAGAAGCCCAGATGCGCGGTGGTCATAATGGCTATCTGTGGGATTTTCAGGGCTATTATGGCGG
>DBOA01000072.1 GCA_002299195.1 Sphingomonadales bacterium UBA658 | reverse complement strand
ATTGGCGGCTATGGCAATTGTGTTGGCGTGCCCACCGTGGGCGGCGAAACCAATTTCCACCCGGCTTATGACGGCAACATCCTCGTCAACGCCATGACCGTTGGCGTCGCCGATCAGGACAAGATTTTCTATTCGGCCGCAACCGGCCTTGGCAACCCGATCGTCTATGTCGGGTCCAAAACAGGCCGCGACGGTATTCATGGCGCGACCATGGCATCGGCGGATTTCGGCGCAGACATTGAAGAAAAACGCCCGACGGTTCAGGTCGGTGATCCATTCACCGAAAAGCTGCTGATTGAGGCATGCCTTGAACTCATGGCGTCGGATGCGATTGTCGCGATTCAGGATATGGGCGCGGCTGGCCTGACCAGCTCAAGCGTCGAAATGGCCACCAATGGCAAGGCCGGTATCATCCTCGACATGGACAAGGTGCCATGCCGCGAAGAGGGCATGACGCCGTATGAAATGATGCTGTCGGAAAGCCAGGAGCGCATGCTCATGGTGCTCAAGCCCGGCCGTGAGGAATTTGCGAAGGCCATTTTCGACAAATGGGAACTCGATTTCGCGGTCATCGGCGAAGTCACCGACACGGGCCATATGGTGCTGACGTGGAAGGGCGAGGTCGTCTGCGACATTCCGCTTGGGCCATTGGCCGAAGACGCGCCTTTGTACGACCGCCCGGCGGCGTCGAAGGAAGAATATAAGGCATGGGCCAATGTCCAGCCGCTTGGCGATGTTCCCGCCAGCAAAGACCTAGGCGCGGATTTGCTTAAGCTGATGGCAAGCCCGGACATCGCGTCACGCGCGTGGATTTGGCAGCAATATGATAGCCAGGTCGGCGGCGACACGGCACAGCTTTCGGGCGGTGATGCAGCTGTCGTGCGCATTCACGGCACCAATCGCGCGCTGGCGATGAGCACAGATTGCACCCCGCGTTATTGCTATGCTGACCCATATGAAGGCGGCAAGCAAGCGGTTGCCGAAACTTATCGCAATATCAGCGCGGTCGGCGCGACGCCGCTTGCGATTACCAACTGCCTCAACTTCGCCAACCCGCAGCGCCCCGAGATCATGGCGCAAATCGTCGGCTGCCTCGAAGGGATGGGCGACGCGTGCCGCGCGCTCGATTACCCAATCGTGTCGGGCAATGTGTCGCTCTACAATGAAAGCAAGGCCACCGGCGGTGGCAGTGCGATTTTGCCGACGCCAGCCATTGGCGGCGTGGGTGTGCTTGAAGACGTCGGCAAGATGGCGACCATCGGGTTTAAAACCGACGGCGACGGCATCTTCGTCATTGGCCATAATAATGGGCATCTGGGCCAGTCCTTATGGCTGCGCGAACTGCATGGCCGTGAAGACGGCGCGGCGCCATCGGTCGACCTCGGCCAAGAACGCGCGCACGCAGAATTTGTCCGTCAGCTGATTCAAGATGGCAAGGTCAATGCGGTGCATGACGTTGCCGACGGTGGTTTGCTTGTGGCCTTGACCGAAATGGCCTTGGCCAGCGGTAAGGGATGTGCGCTCGAAGAAATTAGCGACGCCTTCACGGCGTTTGGCGAAGATCAGGCGCGCTATATTGTGACCAGCGCCGCTGCCGACCAAATACAGGCCGCAGGCATTCCGATGACGCGGATCGGCACCGTTGGCGGAACGTCAGTCGCAGGGCCGGGCTTTGACGTGCCCATCGCAACATTGCGCAATGCACATGAAAGCTTCTTTAAGGACTGGATGGAAAGCTAAGGCTTTCCATCATCATTCCGCTTCAGCCGAAGCAGGCGTTAAACGGCAGGTGCCAGCAGATTATACGGATCAATGCCGCCCGAACGCATCGCTGCATGCGCGGCCTTGTAGGTCAATGGCTCTGCGATGCCCAAACGCTTGCGTGCATCGGCCAAAGGCTCGCGTAACAAGGCGGCGATATCTTCCTGCGCAATGTTCTTCGCCGCTTTGCCGATGCGATAGCCTTCGTGGACGGCTTTCATAATCGGCGCGGATTTTGCGACGCGATATTTTAGTTCCAGCCCGCCGGCATAAGCAATGAAGCCAACACCCAGATTGTGGTTTTGCGCATAGGTAAAACCAAGCACGCATTGTTCACCCAGCGCGTCACGGCCATATCCGGTTAGGATGTGCAGCATGTCATGGGTATCGCGCAAACGGTCGCCATAACGTTCAACCACATCGCCGAAATCGGGATAGGATGTCCGGAACTGGGCATATTCGGCCTCAAGACCCGCCGCGCTCAAACCTTCGCGCTCCATGAACTCGACATAGGCACGGCCAACGGTGCCGGCTGGCAGCTTCTTGATGCTGTCATGGTCGTCGAGCATGTCGATGAGGCGTTCATTGCTTTCGAGCAATGCCTTACCCTTTGGTGTTTCCCAAAACTTCCGCGCCATTTCGCCGAACTTGCGGCCGCTGAGCGCCGCAATGATGTGAAAGACCTGCTCGGTGTCTTCCTTATTCGCGATCAGCTTACGAAAATGACGCCACGCTTTCAGCGGCTGAATCTTTGCAGGGGGGCGATCAGGATGCGAGAAATACAGTTCGATCATGGCGAATCCAAAGCTAATTATGCGATAGGGATATTTACTACCTACATTCATGTCAATAACAAAAGCTTAACGCGCTGGACGGGTTTCGCGGACTTCTGTATTAATGGAATAACACAGGGGGCGTTATGCAGACATCGGAAAGCAGATACATCACGCTGGACGCCATGCGCGGCTTTGCGGTGATGGGGATATTGGCGATGAATATCATCGGCTTCGCGATGCCCGAATGGGCCTATATCACCCCTGCGGCCTATGGCGCTGAAACCTTTGCCGATCGGATGGCGTGGCTGTTTTCGTTTGTGTTCATCGACGGCAAAATGCGCGGGCTGTTCTCTTTATTGTTCGGTGCGAGCCTGATTTTGATAACCGATCGTGCGTCGTCCAATGGCGAAAGCGCGGCGCATGTGCATTATCGGCGCATGGCGTGGCTCGCGGTCTTCGGCCTCGCGCATTATTTCTTCATTTGGTTTGGCGACATATTGTTCCTGTACGCCATGGCCGGGATGGTCGCTTTTCACGTTCGCGACTGGGCGCCCGTGCGTTTGGTCAAATGGGCGTTGATTATCTTCAGCCTGGGGCTTGCCTTTTGGGGGCTGCAATTTGGCGGGCTGCAAATCCTGCAATATCTGGCGACCCAGCCCGACGCGTCGGCGGATTTGGTGCGGCAATATAATGAGGTGAAATCGAGCCCTGATTTCAGCTTTGATATCCCGGCGCAGGTCGATCTGCACCGCGGCCCGTATCTACAGATTGTCGCGGACAAGCTCGCCGATTGGCCAGCCTTATTTGGTGTGGTCTTCATGTCGATCGCCGAAACGCTGCCGCTGATGATGGTCGGCATGGCCATGAACAAAAGCGGGTTCATTTTGGGCAGCTGGTCGCCCGCGGATTACCGCCGCTGGGCATGGCGGCTGGTACCGGGCGGTCTGATCGCGACCGGCCTGCTCGCGCTTTGGATGATCGTCAGCCAATATGACGCGGTTACGGCGCTCGCGATTTTATTCTTTTGGGGGGCGATACCGCGCCTCATGCTGACCATCGGATATGCGGCGGTGCTGATTTTACTCATTGCACGTTTTGGCGGCAGTCCGCTGATGTCGCGTGTCGCCGCCGCCGGACGCGCGGCCTTTACCAATTATCTCGGCACAAGCATCATCATGACCACCCTTTTCTACGGCTATGGCTTTGGCCTGTTCGGCGAAGTTAGCCGTCTTGGTCTGTGGGCATATGTGCTGACGATGTGGGCGGTGATGCTGTCATGGTCGCAACCATGGCTGACAAAACATCGCTATGGCCCGTTGGAGTGGTTGTGGCGCAGCCTGGCCCGCGGGCAGATGCAGCCGCTGCGCCGTTAATGCTATTGCAATCAATTCGCATTAACACTATGAACGCCTCTTAGGAGATGTTTCATGGTCGTTTGCGTGTGTAATGCCATCCGGGAAAAAGACCTGCGCGCTGCGGTCCGTTGCGGATCTGAGCGTCCGAATGATGTGTACGCGCGCCTTGGTCGCAAACCGAAATGCGGCCAGTGCCTGACCTTTGCCCGAAATATTATCAGCGCCGGACCTGCGACCGCGTAGCATTAGCTATCCGATAATTGGCGGTTTCACGGCACTTTTCGCCTTCAACTGGGGCATATTTCACGCTATCTTGATTCGATAAACAATAAAGGATTGTGCCATGAAGGGTGATGCAAAGGTCATTGAGTATCTAAATGAGGCGCTCAAAAATGAATTGACCGCCGTGAACCAATATTGGCTGCATTATCGTATGCTCGACAATTGGGGCGTTTCCAAACTGGCACATTTTGAACGGCATGAGTCGATTGACGAGATGAAGCATGCCGACAGGCTGGCGGAGCGTATCTTGTTCTTGGACGGGTTGCCAAATTTTCAGCTTCTCGGACGCTTGCGCATTGGCGAAACGGTCGAAGAAATCCTGAAAGCCGATTTAGAGCTTGAGTATGAAGCTCTGTCGCAACTGAAAGATGCCATCGCGCACAGCGAAGCTGTTCGGGATTATGTCAGCCGCGATCTGTTTGCCGAAATTCTTGAGAACGAAGAAGAGCATGTTGACGTGCTGGAAAAGCAGTTCGACATGATCGCACGCATGGGCATGGAAAACTACGTTCAGTTGCAGTCGCAACCGCCCGAAGACTAATCAGCCCAAGCGCATTCCGCCAAGGGCGTTGCGTTGGGCGGCCGCCACCGGACGGCGCTCGACCAATGGACTGGTTTCGGCTTCGAGCGCCAACACTGTCGCTTCGAACAGCGGACGCAGGCGAACGACCTTTTCAACAAGTTCGGACGGGTCAATCTGGATTTCGACATAATGCCGCGCGGCGACTTCAATTTCTTCGGCCAACAATGCCAAGCGATTCGCGCCAAATTGCCATGCCTCACCTTTTAATGTGTGCGCAGGCATCACCAGCTTTGTCGAATCTTTCAGGCGCATGGCTTCTTCGATTGCGGCGACCGATTTCGTGCCGTCTTCAAGGAAATAGCCCAATATGCGCACAAAGCCTGCACCCAATAGGTTGCGGGTTTCGCCAAAAGCGTTCCAGTCAATCAGTCCATCCGGATCGTTCGTCAACTATTTGCTCCCGGGACACGGAAATACGGTCCGGCACGACAGTACATCGGAAGAAGTAAACAGAGCGTTGACGTAGCTGCGCGGCAGACCGCGCCGGGTGCAAGACTAATCCGCGAACGGGTTCTTTGATGAACGGAAATTGATGCGCACGGGTACCGCACCGAAATCCAAGTCACGGCGAATACCGTTGAGCAAATAGCGCGCATAGCTGGCGGGCAATTCGTCGGTCCGGTTGCCGAAAA
>DBOA01000127.1 GCA_002299195.1 Sphingomonadales bacterium UBA658 | reverse complement strand
ACGAACACTTTGATGACGGCTTTTGAAAAGCCCTCATCCATTGTGAAGCGTTCATTTTCCCAATCCATTGAGCAACCAAGCCGGCGCAGCTGGCCAGTAATTTCGCCGCCGCTTTCCTCTTTCCATTCCCACACCTTGGCAATGAATTCGTCGCGGGTGAAATCGGTGCGCTTTTGCTGGCGCGCGTTTAATTGCCGTTCGACCACCATTTGTGTGGCGATGCCCGCATGGTCGGTTCCCACCACCCACAGTGCATCCTTGCCCTGCAAACGCGCATGGCGGATGAGGATATCCTGCAACGTATTGTCAAGCGCGTGGCCAATGTGCAGCGAACCCGTCACATTTGGCGGTGGGTTCACGATTGTATAGGGCTCTGCATCGGGCCGTGCGGGACGGAACGCACCAGTGGATTCCCAATGGGCGTACCATTTTGCTTCAATTGCGGCGGGGTCGAAAGTCTTGTCGATAGTCATAGGTTCGTGCCTTAACGAGCCTTGCCGGAAAGGGAAACCCTCACCACACGACATGTGCGTGAACGGCCCACAAAAAGCGCCACAGTAATGACGCCGTCCATGGCGATCCCACGGCCGCTGATTGGTGCCGCGCCTGTTACTGCGCGCCCTTCAAATGCTTCGCCAGCCATGCGAACACAGTCTGGTGCCACTGGATCGAATTTTTTGGTTTCAGTACCCAATGGTTTTCATCGGGGAATACCAACAGCTTCGATTCCACGCCCTGCTGCTGCAATGCGGTGAAGGCGGCCAGACTTTGCGAATAGGGAATGCGATAATCCTTCTCGCCATGGATGACCAAAGTCGGTGTTTTCCATTTGGCGACATGGTTCACAGGGTTCCATTTTTCGGCATCGGTCCGCGTTCTCCATGGCCCGCCATTATCCCATTGGTCGAACCATAATTCTTCGGTTTCATAGGCCATCGCGCGGAGGTCAAAAATGCCCGCATGATTGACGAGGCATTTGAAACGGTCGGGCCAGTTGCCCGAAATCCAGTTCATCATATAACCGCCATAGGATCCGCCAAGCGCGCAGGCGTTTGCGGTATCAAGCTGCGTGTCGATTTTGCCAACGGCGTCCATGCCCTTTTGCAAATCTTCAAGCGGCCATCCGCCCCAATTCTTGTTGATGCTGTCGGTGAATTTTTGGCCATAGCCCGTCGACCCGTGAAAATCGATGGTAACAACGGCATAGCCTTGCGACGCCATGACCGCCGGGTTCCACCGGTAGGACCAGCTGTTGTTAAACGTTCCCTGTGGTCCGCCATGCACCAGCAAAAGCACCGGCAGTTTGCCCGTCGCATTTTGCGGCTTCACGATTTGGCCAAATACCCGTTCGCCATTGGCGCCGGCAAAATCGAATTTCTGGTAGTTAACGGGATCGAGCGTGGCGAGCGCGTCCGCATTTACGTTTGTTAGCCGTGTGGTTTTGCCCTTGGCATCCATATGCACAAGGTCGGATGGACCAGAGATGCTGTTGATAGCGTAAACGATACCGCCATTTTTCAACGGAACAGCTTCGGCGATGCTACCGCGATCGGTCAGCCGCGTGACTTTGCCTTTCAGGTCGACGCGATACAGCGGCGTTTCCAGCACATCTTGCGCGGTCACCAGCAAGCTTCGGCTATCCAAAGCCCATGCAAGCGACGCCACCGAACGGTCCCACTTTTCGGTCAGCGCGGTAACCTTGCCGCTCTTCACATCCATAAGCTTTACAACCAGCCTGTCGGCTTCGTAGGTCGCGCGCGGCATCGACGTCCATGCCATCCATTTGCCATCGGTCGACATGGCGGGTGTCGTATCCGTCCCGGCATTGTTGGCGGTCAGGTTGACCGGCTCCTTCGACTTTAGCGACGCGCCGTAAATATCGAGGTTGGTCGACTTTGCTTCATTTTTGTCGGCCAACCGAAGCGTGTAGACAATGCCGCTGCTGTCGGCGTTCCAGCTGATCTCGTCGCCGCCGCCAAATGGCTTCGACGGGGCATCACCGACAAGGGTGCCGTCCATTGCAGTGCCCGATGTGCCAAGCTTGCCATCAGCGCCCAGCATGACGGTGAACACGCGGCTGTAATTGCCCGGCGTTTCCCATTGGTCCCAATGGCGCACCATAAGCTGGTCATATTCACGGCCTGTGCCGGGGCCGGGTGTTGACGTGTCGCCGTCCTTTTCGCAGCCAAATTCCATGCAATCACGGGCGATATCGCCCCAGACAGCAAATTTCTGCCCATCGGGGGAGATTTTGAACCCGCTGACATCGGCCTTGAAATTGCTCACTTGCGTGGTTGTCGCTGTCGCAATTTCATACCGCCAAATCTGGTCAGATCCGCTTTCGTTGCTGATGTAAAAAACACTTTTGCCGTCGGGGGCAAAGGCGGGGTCATGCTCATTCTTGTCCGGTTTTGATGCGAACATCATTGGCTGCGGATTGGCGCCGATTTTGAGCATGTAAAGGTCAGTCTTGCCCTTGTTCGCGGCCAAATCGGTTTCGCGCAATTGATAGGCGACCATTGTCCCGTCGGGCGATGCCGTTGCACCCGAAAGGCGCTTCATTGTCGCAAGGTCAGTCTCCGTCATCGGGCGCGCAAACGCAGCGGAGGAAAGGGCGGAAGTGCCGATGATTGCGGCAAGCAGGATGGTTTTTCTCATGGCCGCACGCTAGTCAGCGCAAGGCAGGCAGGCAAGAAAATTAGCGGACGATTTTGCCGTCTTTCATGACGTGGGTCAGATTTTCCAGCACGCGGATATCCTGAAGCGGATCGCCCTTCACGGCCACCAGATCGGCAAAGCGCCCCGGCTGCACGCTTCCCAGCGTTTCTTCTTTGCCCAACAACTCCGCCGCGCGGATGGTCGCGCTTTGAACGGCCTGCATCGGGGTCATGCCATAACGGACCATATACGCAAATTGCTTGGCATTGCCGCCATGCGGATACACGCCGCTGTCGGTTCCATAGGCAATCTTCACGCCCATCTTCACCGCTTTGGTAAAGCCGGCGCGCTGGATATCGGTCGTCTCGCGGTTCTTCCGCAAATATTCTTCGGGCCATTTTTCCCGGGTGCCGACATCGTCAATATA
>DBOA01000124.1 GCA_002299195.1 Sphingomonadales bacterium UBA658 | reverse complement strand
TATTGGGATGAAATACGGCATTGCGTTGGCTGCTATCGTATTGAGGCAGAAGGCGCGCAGCTATTTGCCAGCGTAAGCGGCAGTCAATTCACGATAATTGGCATGCCCTTGCTTCCTATTCTTGACTATCTGCGGGTGAGAGGTCTTTTGCCGATATGACTATGTATGCTGAAGTTATCGGGCACCCGATTTCACACTCTAAATCACCGCTGATCCACGGCCATTGGCTGCGGCTTTTGGGCATGTCGAGGGAATATCGGGCGCATGAGGTGTTGCCCGAAAATCTGGAGCAATATTTTGCCACCCGCGCCGCCGATGCCAATTGGCGCGGATGCAATATCACCATACCCCACAAGATTGCGGCGCTGGATTTTGTGAATGACCCGGGGGACGTCCGCACGTCTATCGGTGCCATCAACACTGTGTTTCGCAATGAATCGGGCGCATTGGTTGCAACCAACACCGACGCAGGTGGCTTTTATGGTCCAATCGCAGATGTGCCTATTGTCGGCGAAACCGCCATTGTCATTGGTGCTGGCGGGGCTGCGCGTGCGGTGCTTTTCGCTTTGGCCCAAGCAGACGTTGGTGAAGTTGTTTTGGTCGCGCGCAACGCGTTGAAGGCTGCGGGCTTGCTGGCCCATTTTGGCCTGAAGGGCAAAGTGATTGGATTTGACGCCCGGCTGCCCGATGCTGCCTTGCTCGTGAACGCAAGCCCGCTGGGTATGGTTGAGCAAGAGGCGCTCGACATCGACTTGTCACCTTTGCCCGAACATGCGCTGGTCTATGATCTGGTATATGCGCCCATCGAAACGCCTTTGCTAAAGGCTGCGCGCGCACGTGATTTGGAAACGGTCGACGGGCTTGAAATGCTTGTGGGTCAGGCCGCCATCGCCTTTGAATTATTCTTCGGTGTTGCCCCACCAGAAGACGGCGAAGATGAACTGCGCGCGTTGCTGTTGAAATGAAAAAGCCGCTCATCATCGGTCTCACGGGCTCCATCGGCATGGGCAAATCGGCGGTGGCGGCGATGTTCGCTGATGAAGGCGTTCCTGTTTTTGATGCCGATGCTGCTGTGCACGATATGCAAAGGGCAGGCGGCGAACTTGTCGCGGAGATTGAGGCTGCTTTTCCCGGAACAACCGGCGTGGATGGTGTGGACCGCAAGGCGTTGGGCGCCGCGGTTTTTGGCAATCGCGATCAGCTCGCAAAACTTGAATCGCTGATTCACCCGGCGGTGGCTGAACGCCGCAAAGTGTTTCTCGCGGGCCACAAAGACGCTGATATGGTTGTGTTCGATATACCCTTATTGTTTGAAAAGGGCGGACAAGCCGGCGTCAATGTAACGGTGGTGGTATCTGCGCCCGCGTCTGATCAACGCGCGCGTGTCCTTGCGCGTCCGGGCATGGTTCCCGAAAAATTCGAACAGATATTAAAACTGCAAATGGCCGATGCCGACAAGCGCGCGCGCGCCGATTATGTCATTGATACTGGCCAGGATATTGCAGCGACGCGCGAAGGTGTGCGCGCGCTTGTCAAAAAGCTGCGCGGGGGTCTTGCATAAGGCTGCAAAGAGGCTCACATCTTATCATAGAATGCGTGAAATTATATTCGATACCGAAACGACTGGATTTGACCCCGCAACCGGGGATCGCATGGTCGAAATCGGCTGCATTGAAATGATCGGCCGGGTCATGACCGGCAATCACTATCACGCATATTTCAATCCACTTCGCCCAATGCCGGCTGCCGCTGAGCAAGTGCACGGGCTTTCCGACCGCTTTTTGTCGGACAAGCCTGTTTTTGCGGACAAAGCGGACGAGCTGCTGGCGTTTTTGGGGGACAGCCCGTTGGTCGCGCATAATGCCAGTTTCGACTTCGGCTTTTTAAACCATGAATTGCAATATTGCGGACGCACTCCCGTGTCGATGGACCGCATGGTGGATACCGTCGCGCTGGCACGCGTTAAAAACCCTGGCGCCAAGCTGTCGCTGGATGCGTTGTGTTCGCGTTACGGCATCGACCGCAGCCACCGTGTCAAACATGGCGCTTTGTTGGACGCGGAACTTCTTGCGCAATTATATATTGAACTCACCGGTGGCCGTCAGATTGGCCTTGGCCTCGCCGATAAGGACATTTCGGATAAAGGCTTCGATCAAACCGACGATAGCAGCGTTCAGACAACGAAAATTTTCCGGCCCGCGCGTGCGCACAGTGCTTCGACAGAAGAATTGGCGCGCCATGCGGATTTTGTGGCGAATATTAAAGACGCGCTTTGGCTTCAGACGGGGTCATCGCTTTAACAAAGGAGACAGGCATTGGATATCAGGGTTTCAGGACATCAGGTCGACACCGGTGAAGCGCTCCAGACCCATGTGGAAACACGGCTTGGATCCATTGCTGAAAAATATTTCTCCAAAGCGTTATCGGCGCATGCGACATTTGGACGCGCGCCGCATGATGGCTTTACCAGCGACATTGTGATGCACGTGATGCAGGGCCTTGTCCTGAAAGGCAGGTGTGAGGCGCAGGACGCGCATGTCGCTTTTGACCGCGCCGCCGAGCGCATTGAAAAACAATTGCGCCGTTATATGCGCCGTCTGCAAGATCGCCATGTCCAGACGGCCTACGCGGTGGCGCAGGAAGAAGCAGCCTATACGGTCTTTGACGGCAGCGACGACGAACTGGAGACACCAGCGCCCGACGCACCAGTAATTGTCGCCGAAATGCGGACCGATATCCCTGAATCTACAGTGTCGGATGCCGTTATGTTGATGGATTTGCGCAATACGCCTGCATTGTTATTCAAAAACACTGGAACTGGACGGCATAATATGGTTTACCGCCGCGAAGACGGCACGATCGGTTGGGTTGAACCAAAATCCGCGCCATAAATACCGGTCACATTCGTTTAGTTTTCTTTACCAATTCAAATATTTAGGGATTGTGCTGCTCGGTGAAGCAGGCGCATTTGAAAGAAATATGATAAGACTTTCTACAAGGCTCGTTGAAGGGGCCGTTGCGGCTGACATGGTATGTTCGGGCAAATCCGACCTGCTTGCGCGCCTATCGGTAATTGCAGCCGAAAATTATTTTCTCGATTCCCATGCGGTACTTGAAGGCATGGTGGAGCGTGAGCGACTTGGCCCGACGGGTTTTGGTGGTGGTACCGCGATTCCCCATTGCAAGGTGTCGGGCATTGATATGCCCGTTGCCGTATTTGCCCGGCTTTCAAAGCCCGTGCCCTATGATGCGGTGGATGATGAGCCCGTAGATCTCGTCTGCGCGCTGATATCACCTGCGCAAGACGGAGCGTCGCATTTGCGCGCATTGGCCGAAGTCTCCCGCCTGTTTCGTGACGAGAAATTCCGTGCCCAGTTGCGCGGCGCAGCCGACTCGGCGGCCATGTTCGCCGTGCTGACCCTTTCCGAAGAGCGCGACGCTGCTTGATTGAACCGCGGCTTGCAACGGATGTGCAGATTTCTGCCATGCGGCGATTGGCAGAGGCTGACGGCGGTTTTGCGACCGTTTTAAAAAAGGGCGATGCCACATCAGGTGCCATCCTGCTCATTGGGCAGATCCGCGGCGCAGAGCCGCGCTTGTACGATCGATATCCGTCATTGGACGGCAAAACCGCCTGGCAAAGCGTTGATTTGGCGGAAACAGGTGATGCTGCCATCCAAAATTATTGGCAAAAACGCTGCGCCCGCGACCCAGATTTGTGGGTTTTTGAACTGGATGTCGCATCCGTTGCACGGTTGGACGGACTATTGTCTGCGTTTAATTGACTTTGCTGCGGCGCATCATAAATGCGCGGTCATCGAGTAGCGAAGGTTGTCGATCGGGAACACAATAGGGGTGACCAGACAAACACGCGAGTCGGACGCAACAAAAGACGAATAAAAACATATATATAGCATTTCGTCCGCTGTTGTTGCCGCTTTATTGTACGTTTAATGTTGAAATTTTTTCGGGCTGCTTCTGTTGCGGCCGTAACGTTTACCCTGGCTTCGGCGGTCATTGCCGCAGATGCCGGTTTCGCTTTTGGGAATACCCAAAGCACTGCCTTAAACGCGACCACCATATTAGTGGACGCTGCGCAAATCTCCGCTGATCAGGTCCAAGCAGACTTGGCAAAAAGCGGTAAGGTTACTGCGACCCTCGCCGACAATGGCGACATCATTTTCACTCCCGGCATCGGCGAACCTTCGAACAGCGATGATAATGAAGCCATCGCGGCTTCGTCGCTATCCGATCTGGTACGCCAACAAGACACCAACGAATCGCTGAGCGCTGAACAACGCTGCCTCGCAAGCGCGGTGTATTTCGAATCAAAGGGTGAATCACTCACCGGACAGCTTGCCGTTGCACGTGTCGTGACGGCGCGTGCCAAGTCCGGTCGTTTCCCCACCACATTGTGCGGTGTGGTTTTCCAGAAACGCCAATTTTCCTTCGTACGTGGCGGCGGCATGCCACCGATCGCCATTGGCAGTGCGCACTGGCGGAACGCTGTCGCGATCAGCAAGATCGCGTTGGACGACCGCTGGGAAAGCCCCGTTGAAGGCGCTTTATATTTTCATGCGCGGCATGTCTCGCCGGGCTGGCGCCTAACGCGCCTTGGCAGCATCGATAATCATATCTTCTATCGTTAAACGACGATGAAATCCGACAATAAGGGCCCCGAAATGGGGCCTTTATTTTGTTCTTCTTTCGTTCTATTCACGTGCCATGAACCCTCACACTTCAATATTGCCGATAGGGGCTCCATCGGTTGCCCGCGGAACATCACGGCTGTTTCTGCGCAACCAGATTATGGTTCAATCGGAGGTAAGCCTTCGTAACGGTCGGCGCGCAGACCTTATGGGGCTGACGACCAAAGGCGAAATCATCATCGTCGAAATCAAATGTTCACGCGCTGATCTTTTGGGTGATCAGAAATGGCCCGAATATCTCGAATATTGCGACCGGTTTTTTTGGGCAGTGCCGGCTGGGTTTGATATCGGGCCATTGCACGGCGATGCATTCATGCCCGAACGCGCCGGGCTGATCATCGCCGATGCTTATGACGCCGAAATAGCCCGCCCTGCAGCGCTCGTCCCATTGGCCACCGCGCGGCGCAAAACCGAAATACAACGGCTGGCACGGCTCGCCATGCGCCGCCTGATGAGCATTGCCGATCCTGACCCGATCCTTGCGGAAATCGAAGCCGAGTAAAGAAAGCCTAAATTAGCTCTTCTTCGGATTAAACCAGATCGGCGAAGAATAAGCCCGCTCTTGCGCCTTCAACTCTGTGCCGGGGCGCAGTTTTGCTCCGTAGCGCAAGGCGTCGAACAGCACCCATCGTGGCGTCGGAATTTCAATGACGCGCACATAATAAAAAGCGCGGATGGAAGGGTTAAACTCGGGATCCGTCCATATCGTCCGCAGTTCCGGATCACCAATGCTGTTGGTGTAACTGGCCTTCGCGATATTGACCGTGTCGCCGACGGGCGTAAGCTTGCCGTTGGCGCCTTTGGTGCGCTTGTCGGCGTCGGACCAGACAACATCGAACACTTTCTCTTGAAGCACGCCCGATGCGTTTACCCAGCCCTTGACGACCTGTACCCGATCAAGGTTTGCACCCATCGGATCTTTGAGTGCAGAAATCATGAATTTCGGCGCGCCGCGGCCAGGTTTCAAATCGGCGCCCATGGGCACACCGCGCGCATAGCCCGCTTTAACCCAGTCGCGCGTGAATTCGTTCTCGGTAAAGTCCCAACCGCCAAAGAAACGCAATTTAATGCGTGGCCCCGTGGTGGCATAAACCTCACGCCGTGTCATGGCATCGAAGATAGCCGCCCGCGTGTTGGCCGTGGCCCACACTGCGGCATATCCACCGGCGAGATAATGCCACCCCATGCGGCCTTCACGGGTGCCCAGATTTTGGGGATCGCTGGCGCGTTTGCTGCTTGGTTCAACGCCCGCATGTTTGCCGAAAAAATTATTCTCATCGGCGGTGGCGAGGGCGGTATGGCTGTCGGTTGAACCGATTACGCCAAATTTATAGGGATTCACGCCCGTGCGCGCCTCAATCGCAAGCCCGCGTTTCAACGCTTCACGAATATATTCGCCGGCATAATCCTGGTTTTTCTTTTTTATCTGCATGGTCAGGTTGCCGGCGTCCCAACCTGCGGTACCAAAGCCTGCAAATTCGTCATTTGGCGACAGGAACGGATGCGACTCGCTATCACCCTTAATCTGCGTGATTTCGGTCACCGGTTCGCGCGCTGCCCGCCGCCGGGCATATGCAGCGGTCATTGGTCCGCCATCTGGGCCAACCAATTCAAACATCAGGCCATTGGAGAGGTTGCTGTTGTGCGGAATGGCCAACACCTTGCCGCCTGTAACCTTTTCATAATTGTCCATATAGTCCCACAGCTGGCTGACGGGTGTGTCGCCTTGCCCTGGGTCATAAGGGAGGACCTTGTCGGTCCGGCTTTTGCCATCGCGGAACATGACGACGCGGTGCAAATTGTTGCCGTTGGGCATCAACGTATATTCAAAGCCCATAAACGCGGTGAACTTGCCCGGTTCATTATACCGCTCGACGAGGGAGCTGTGGCCTCTCCAGATGCTTGTCGACGATTTTTTCCGCTTTACGGGATCTGTCAGCGCCGCTGGCAACGCATTGCGGCCGGCCAGATCGATCAACTCTCCAGTCACGCGTTGCATGCCTTCCGGCCCCTTGTGCATCTCTTCATGCCAGCGTTTCAGGGTCGGGTCGCGGACAAGAAAGCCGGGGGCGTCATATAATGCTTTGGTCGCGCCCAAGCCGCCGGAGTGATCGGCGATCACCAGAAAGTCGAGTGGGCGTTCCAGCTGTGCCTTCATCCCGCCGGTAGCGGTCACTTCTTCACCGCGTGCAAATCGCAATGCGTCTTCAGGTCCTAGCTTTGCGCCAAAACCAAATGCGTCGATCGAATTTGCCGTATGCAAATGGGTGTCGCCCCATAACAGCTTATCAGCGGGACCCGAGGTCACCTCGCTATCGGATGCTGCTTGCGCGGTACGCGAGTCATCCATGATGCTTTTTTCGCGATATTGCTGCCAACCATAGGTCAGTCCGGCGCCGACCGCGACAACAGCCACGGTGCCCAAAATGATGTTGCGCAATTTTGCCATGATATAATCTCCCCCAAGCCCAAAAATGCGTCGGAAAACAGTGCAGGTCAAGTGCCGTAAAGCAACCGCAATATAATGTTACGTCATGGGCTGTTTCATGCTCCAGACAAATGCAGATGGCTGCTGACCATCGAATTGGGACAGACCGATTTTCTGATTTTCCGCACCGACAATGGATTCTGCACAATATGTCCCGAACAATCGGTCCCAGATCGACAAAGCAAAACCGAAATTAGTTTTTTGTTCGGCAACAATGACGCTGTGGTGCACCAGATGCATGTCGGGCGTTATAAAAAATATGCGCAATATCCGGTCGAGCTTTTGGGGAAGGCGGATGTTGCTGTGATTGAACAGCGCATTTGCATTGAGCCACAATTCAAATGCCAGCGCCACGGCAAGTGGCACGCCCAACAAGGCGACCATTGCAGATTTATAGAATGTCGACGCAATCAATTCGAACGGATGAAAGCGCAGCGCGGTGGTGACATCAAGGTCGCGGTCGCTGTGATGTACCGCATGCATCCGCCAGAAAAAAGGGAACCGGTGCATCGCAAAATGTTGCAGCCAGACGGCGAAATCGAGAACAACAAACGCCATCAAGGCTTCTGCCCAAAAGGGCCAATTTAAGAATTGCAGCATTCCGAACCGGTGGGTGTCCGCCCATGTCGCTGCCACTCCCACAACAACGAATAACGACAAGATTCTGCCGACCACTGCGTTGGTTGCGAAGAATAAAGCATGCGTCCGCCATCGCGGATAGCGGCCCAAGACCAAAAGGCGGCGTGGCCAGATATATTCAGCACCGGCCAACACAAAAAGCAGCAAAGCGGGGATGGCTATTGCATATATGCCAAGCCCCGCTTCGATCATCTTTTATGCGTCCACCGCTTCCAGGAACGGATAGTCGGTATATCCTTCGGCTGCGGGTGCGTACCATGTTTTGAAATTGTCAGGGGTCAGTTCAGCCCCGGACCGCAGACGTTCAACCAGATCAGGGTTGCTGATGTACGGGCGGCCAAAGCTGATTGCGTCCGCCAATCCAGATGCCAGATCTTCTTCCGCCAGCTCGCGCGTATATTCTTGGTTCAGCACCAACGGCCCCTTGAATATTTTGCGGATTTCAGGGGAAATGCGCGGCACATCGGTTTGCCCGAAATTGCCATATGCCTTCACTTCACGCAGTTCCAAGAACGCGATGCCGATATCTTGCAATGCGGCCGCGGCAGCGGTGAACAACGGCACGGGATTGCTGTCATTTGCGCCCTGTGTTTCGCCGTTGGGCGACAGCCGTACGGAGGTGCGTTCCGAACCAATGGCGTCGACAACGGCTTGCGTGACTTCGCGCAACAGGCGGATACGGTTTTCGATTGCACCGCCATATGCATCGCTGCGCAAATTGGTGTTGTCGCGCAGAAACTGGTCAATCAAATATCCATTGGCCGCGTGAATCTGAACACCGTCAAAGCCGGCGGCCATCGCGTTTTTAGCCGCGTTGACATAATCCGATATGATGCGGGGAATTTCCGAAGCCTCAAGCGCGCGCGCTTCGGTATATTCTTTCTTGCCCTCTGCGGTGTGCGCATAACCCGGCGCAGTCGTTGCAGATGCGGACACAGGCTGGGCACCGCCCAAGAAGTCCGGGTGGACAAGCCGTCCCATATGCCACAGCTGCAATATGATCCGGCCGTCGGCCTTGTGCACCGCTTCGGTCACTGGCTTCCACGCCGCGACCTGTGCATCTGACCAGATACCGGGCGCCGACGGCCATCCAAGGCCTTCTTGGCTAATGCCGGTCGCTTCAGCGATAATCAGGCCAGCGGTGCTGCGCTGGGTGTAATATTCGGCTTTCAAATCCGACATGGGAACATGCCCATCTACACTACGGCCGCGAGTCAGCGGGGCCATGAGGACTCGGTTGGGCGCGCTGATGGCGCCGAGTTGAATCGGATCAAACAAAGTTGCAGTCATGTGATATCCTGTCATTAAGCGTTTCTTTGCAGCCAAGATGCGGATGAAAGTTGCAAAATGCAACGGGGGTTTATGTCGCAGAAGATTTTACATCAGCAATCGCCCAGCTTGCTTGCCTTTGCGGCACTGCTGGCGGGAAATATTGCAATCGCTTTTGGGCCATTGCTGGTGCGTTTTGCCGATAGCGGACCCATTGCGACCGGATTCTGGCGACTGGCGCTGGCGACGCCATTTTTGTTTTTTGTCGGATATCGATTTGGTTTTCGTTTCTCGGCGCTTGGCACATCAACAATCTGGCTTGCGACAATTGCGGGGCTGTTTTTCGGCGTTGATATCATTTTGTGGCATATTGGCATTTTCCAAACGAAAATGGCCAATGCGACATTATTTGCGAACTGCGCCAGCCTGATACTGGTGGTTTACGGGATATTTGTCGCACGCAAAATGCCCAGCAAATGGGAAAGCGCAGCGGTGCTTTTTGCATTTGTGGGCGCTGCACTTTTAATGGGGCAAAGCCTTGATCTGTCCCCGCTGCATTTCCAGGGGGATATTTTATCGCTTGGCGCGGGCCTTACATACACAGTGTATCTGGTGCTGATGATGCGCGTGCGGCAGAATACGGAAAGCTGGGGCGCACTGGGCATGGCCAGCGCCGTTGCGGCGGTCATCTTGCTTACCGGGTCGATTGTCGCGGGGGAACAGGTTATCCCGACTGTGTGGTGGCCGGTTGTGTTGCTTGCGTTCACGTCACAGTTTTTCGGGCAAGGGTGCCTGACCTATGCCTTACCGCATTTTAGCCCGCTGGTGATTGGCTTGGCCTTGTTGTTTCAGCCTGCACTGTCGGCTGCGGCTGGGTGGCTTGCCTTTGGTGAAACGCTGACCGCAATGGATTTTACGGGCAGCGCGCTCGTGATGATCGCGCTTGTGCTAGTGCGTAAGCAATAGACCTTTTCTTGAGGGCGCCGAACGCCTACATATTGTGCATGTCCATATCACCGCTTCCTGCTGACCCGACGCTCGACGAAGTTCGTGCCGCCCTTGCCCCAATCATCGCGCGCAATGCGGGATTTGATGGCTGGTCTGACGCCGCTGTTCATGCGGCCGCTGATGAAGCGGGCGTGGACCGCGATGTCGCGAAGCTTGCGTTCAAAGATAACGCCATCGACATGATTGATGCGTGGATCGACAGCATTGATATGGAGCTTGCCCATCGTTTGCCGGCTGAAAAACTTGCGGCGATGAAAATCCGGGACCGGATTACCGCCTTGCTGGCAACGCGGCTGGAAATCATGGCGCCCGACCGCGAATCCCTGCGGCGCGCGATGGCGATCATGGCCATGCCACAAAATCTGGTGCGCAGTGCAAAGATTGGCTGGCGATCTGCCGACCGGATGTGGCGTCTGGCCGGAGACACTGCGAGCGACTTCAACCATTATACGAAGCGCATGACATTATCGGCAGTGTATGCGAGCACGCTGAGTGTGTTCGTGAATGATGATAGCGACAACTTCGCCGATGCGCGGGCTTTCCTTGATCGTCGCATCGATAATGTGATGCAGTTTGAGAAGGTGAAGTTTCAGGCGAAGCAGCGTCAGGAATATGTGCCAAGCCTTTCCCGCTTCATTGGCCGCCTGCGTTATCCGGCGCGTTAATCCAAATCTCTATTGATGTTATTGCGAATCGGTTGCAAATAAGCGCCCGTGCAACTTGACCGTCTTCCACTAAACCGCGCCGCGGTTATTCGGGCCATCGATTGGGATGTTTTGCCCGATCAGGAAGGGCATCGTCTGCGCTCACTTGGCTTTGAGCCCGGGGTCACCATCGAAGCATTGCACAAGGGTATTTTGATGTGGCGCGACCCGCTTGCCGTGCGTGTTGGCCGAATGACCGTGGCCTTGCGCACCAATGTTGCAGCGGCCATCGATTGCGAGCTTAAGCCATGACGCAAATGCCGCCGCTCGTTGCCCTTGTCGGGAACCCCAATGCCGGAAAAAGTGCGTTGTTCAATGCGCTGACCGGTGCGCGGCAGAAGATTGCGAATTATCCCGGCGTAACGGTTGAGCGCAAATCGGGGCGGGCGACGTTTGACGATGGCCAACCCGTTGAAATGATCGACTTGCCCGGCGCCTATAGCCTCGATCCCGATAGCCTTGATGAAGCCGTCACCCGTGATGTCGTGTTGGGAAATCTGGAGGGCCATCGCCGCCCTGACGCACTTGTGATCGTGCTGGATGCCGGCAATCTCGATAACCATCTGCGCTTCGCGCTCGAGCTGATTGCGCAGGGCCTGCCGACGGTGGTCGCGCTCAACATGGTTGATCTTGCCGAGCGTGATGGCTTACAACTGGATGCAGAAAAGCTCGCCCGCGCATTGGGCGTACCTGTTATTGAAACCGTGGCGGTACGCCGCCGTGGCCTCGCGCCGTTGATGGCGGAGCTTGAACGCACACTCAAAACGCCGCGGCCTTCGGTCGAACCAGTTGCGGTATCGTTCGGCGCGAACAATCAGCAGGCACGCGACATTGCACGTTCTGTGATTGTCAGCGAGACCGCAGGTCGCCAGTGGACGCGCAGGCTCGATTCCGTATTGCTCCACCCGGTCGGCGGCGTCGTCATTCTGCTCGCTTTGTTGTTCCTCATGTTTCAGGCGGTGTACGGCTGGTCTGAGGCACCGATTGGTTGGATCGAAAGCGGCTTTGCCCTGTTAAGTGATGCGATTACGGGCGCGTTGCCAGATGGATTGTTCCGGTCATTCTTGACCGATGGCGTCATTGCGGGCGTCGGATCGGTGATCGTCTTCCTTCCGCAAATTTTGATCCTGTTCCTGTTCATTTTGCTGCTTGAGGCATCGGGTTATATGACGCGCGCTGCCTTTGTCATGGACAGGGTCATGGCGGCGGTTGGTCTATCGGGGCACAGCTTCATTCCGCTTTTATCGTCCTTTGCCTGCGCCATTCCCGGGATCATGGCGACGCGCACGATCATGGATCAGAAGGAACGGCTGGCGACCATATTGATTGCGCCGCTGATGACCTGTTCGGCGCGGCTGCCGGTATATACCGTCATCATTGGGGCATTCATTCCCTCGGATACTGTTGGACCCGGAATCGGGCTGCAGGGCCTTGTTCTCTTTAGCCTGTATATCGCAGGCATATTGGGCGCGATGCTGGCCGCGTCGGTCATCCAGCGCTTTGTTACGCAAAGCCGGACGAGCAGCTTCCTCATCGAAATGCCACGTTATCAATGGCCGCGCTTGCGTGATATTGCGCTGAACCTATGGCAGCGGGCGTGGGTGTTTCTGCGCCGTGCGGGCACCATAATTTTTGCGGCGACCATTATATTATGGGCGCTTTTAAGCTTTCCCAAGGCACCAGAAGGCAGCGGCATTTCGCAAGTGGAATATTCGGTCGCTGGCCGCATTGCAGACGGGATTGAACCGATTGTCCGGCCGATTGGCTTTAATCATGACATTGCGCTTGCGCTGATTCCCGCGATGGCTGCGCGCGAAGTGGCCGTCTCCGCATTGGCGACAGTTTATGCCATCGATGCCGCGGATGAAGACGCGGCCGCGTCTAGTCTTGGCCCCAAGCTTGCGGCGGACTGGTCACTTGCGACAGCCTTGGCGTTTCTGGCGTGGTTCGTCTTTGCGCCGCAGTGCATTTCCACCATTGCCGTGACGCGCCGTGAAACCAATGGATGGAAATGGCCGATCTTCATGGTCACCTATCTTTTTGCGCTGGCATATGCCGCCGCTGGTATAACATATTGGACAGCGCGTTCCTTCGGCTTATAGCAAGTTCACAAGATCATTTGATTAGAGGGCAGGAACATGGCGGGAAGCGTCAATAAAGTTATCATCGTGGGCAATTTGGGTGCGGATCCCGAAGTCAAATCCTTCCAGAACGGTGGCCGCATTTGCAACCTGCGAATCGCGACGTCGGAAGACTGGAAAGACCGCACGACGGGCGAGAAAAAAGAACGCACCGAATGGCATAGCGTCGTGTTGAACTCCGACGGCCTTGTGGGCGTCGCCGAACGTTTCCTGAAAAAAGGCAGCAAGGTTTACATCGAAGGCCAATTGCGCACCCGCAAATGGCAGGATGCTTCGGGTAACGACCGTTACACAACCGAAGTGTCGGTTGCCGGCTTTGATGGCAAGCTGGTCATGCTTGATGGTCCAAAGGGCGGATCAGGCGGCGGCGATGGCTGGAGCGGCGGCGCATCTGGCGGTGGTTCCTCGGGCGGATCGTCCGGTGGCAACAATTGGGGCGCCGGTGGCGGCGGAAGCTCTTCCGGCTTTGGCGGCGGTGATTTCGACAATGACCTCGACGACGACGTACCGTTTTGATCGCTAGCCAGCGGCCAATTGCAGTAACGGATTGAACAGGGACCAAAATGAAAAAAGCAGTTTTGGCTCTTGTCCTGATTGGCGCGACTGCGGCCTATTTTGCTTTTGATTTGGGCCAATATTTAAGCCTCGAGAATTTCAAAGCCAGTCAGGCAGACATTGTCGCGGCAAAGGACGCAAACCCGGCTTTGTATATTGCCGGGTTTTTCCTCCTGTATGTCGCGGTGACGGGATTATCGATCCCGGGCGCTGCTATCATGAGCTTGGTCGCCGGTGCCTTGGTTGGCGTTGTCCTTGGCACGCTGATTGTCTCTTTTGCATCGACCATGGGCGCAACATTGGCGTTCCTTAGCTCGCGTTATTTGTTGCGCGATTGGGTGCAGGGCAAATTCGGCGAACGCTTGCGCGCGATTGATGACGGACTTGAAAAAGACGGCGCATTTTATTTGTTCACGCTGCGTTTGATTCCGGTATTTCCATTCTTCGTCATCAATCTGCTGATGGGTCTGACGCGGATTAAAACCGGCACATTCTTTTGGGTCAGCCAGATCGGCATGTTGCCAGCGACAATCGTGTTCGTGAATGCCGGCACCCAGATCAGCCGCATAGAAAGCACCGCCGGTTTGTTGTCGCCAACACTCATTGCCTCATTCGTGGCGCTCGCGTTCTTCCCCTGGGTGGCAAAGGGCATTGTAGCGATGGTAAAGCGCGGCCGTGGCTAAACAGTGGCAAAAGCCGAAGCGGTTTGACCGCAACCTCATAGTCATTGGTGCCGGATCGGCGGGCTTGGTCTCGGCCTACATCGCGGCAATGGTCAAAGCGAACGTGACCTTGGTCGAAGCGCATGACATGGGGGGCGATTGCCTGAACACCGGATGCGTCCCGTCCAAGGCGCTGATCAAAAGCGCAAAGGTTGCGCATCAGGTTGCGGACTCGGCCCGCTTTGGCATT
>DBOA01000167.1 GCA_002299195.1 Sphingomonadales bacterium UBA658 | reverse complement strand
ACCAGCAACCTGGATCAAATCGATGCTTGAGAACACGTCGGTAATCCGAATGTCGCTCGCAATGTTCTTCTTGTCCTTGGTGTAGTTGAAGCCACCCGTCAGAACGAGGCCGTCTGTCAGTTCAAGGTCCGCAGTACCAAAGAGCGAATAGGCTTTGTTCTTGTAATCCCAATCTTCAAAACGACCTTGTCCTTGGCCGCCAAATTGGCCTGCGGTCGAAGGGATGCCTGCCAAAGCGCGGATGAGGGCTTCATTGCCGGTATATGCGCCGCCGGTGAGGGCGTTGGCATAATTGCGGAAATCACGACCGAGCGTCAGTGCCTGCTTGTTGTTGATGCTTTCGTTAAAATAATAGGCACCCAGCAAGAAGTTGAATGGACCGTCAAAATCCGACGCCAAACGCAATTCCTGGGTTTTTGTGGTGATATCCACATCGCCGCGGTTTGCGCCGATCAAATCTGCGCTGGTGAAATCACTGTCCGCATTCGTTTTTGCGTGCGATTCACGATAGGCGGAGATCGAAGTGAGGCTCAATGAACCCATTTCATAGTCCGCCTGCATCGAGACACCACCATTGGTGATGTCGTTTTCCGAATTGAAGTTCTGATATTCGGTATAGCTGAAGATGCCGCGCGAGTTTACCCGTCCACCGATGGCGCGAATGGCATTGCCAGTTGGGCCGTCGAAGATATTGCCAACGAAGCAGCAATTTTCGTCAATCTTGTCATAGTCACCGATGAAGCGCAGCTTGAAGCTGTCCGAAGGCTCGATCAACAATTGTGCACGGCCGTACCAGCGGTTACGCTCGCTTGTTTTTGATCCGTCGGTCAGGTTGGTGCCGTAACCATCCGCTTTGTTGATGCCGCCAGCAAGGCTGAAAGCAACATTGTCAGATATTGGGCCAGTGATATCGGCCTTCGCTACGATTGCGTTGCGATTGCCATAGCTGAGTTCAGCCGAACCGCCGAATTCATAGCTTGGTGCAGCAGTAACAATCGAAATAACGCCAGCCGACGCGTTTTTGCCGAACAGGGTCGATTGTGGACCGCGCAACACTTCGACGCGTTGCAGGTTTGGAAGATCGCTGATCGCTGCAGCGGAACGCGAACGGTAAACACCGTCGATGAATACGCCAACCGAACCTTCGATGCCTGGGTTATTGGCGCCGTTGCCGAAGCCGCGAATGATGAAGTTGGTGTTGGCCGAGCTTTGCAGCTGGCTGACGCGGAGCGAGGGAACGAGTGTCTGCAGATCCTTAAGGTCGCGCACTTGCGCGCGTTCGATTGCAGCAGCCGAGGTCACCGAAACGGCAACCGGCACTTCTTCAAGTGTCTGTTCGCGCTTCGTTGCGGTTACGATGATGACATTTTCGTCAGCTTCGTCGCTTGCTTGTGGAGTGTTGTCTTGTGCGTAAGCTACTGAGCCAGCGCTCAGCGACACAATGCTGATCGTCGACAGCATTGCAGCCTTCAGCAGATGATTTCCGAATTTCATATTCACTCTCCTGTTGATCAATTTCCTAAGGCTTTGCGCCATTTTTATTGGGGATGAAAGCGTAATTTGCCCCCAGCATCCCTCTGAGCAGCCTAAAGGCGTACTACGCTGATAACGTTTGAAATGCTGCGCAGCAAATAGTTAGTTTCATTTGCAAAAATATAGCGGAAACTGCGATAAAAATGTTACGCACGTAACACGCGCCCAAATATGGAATCCCGCAATGCCCAAGATGGTCAAAAAGGCAGACCTGCCGTCAAAAATATGCGCTGCATGTGAAAAGCCGTTTGCGTGGCGCAAAAAATGGGCGAAAGATTGGGAAAATGTGCGCTTCTGTTCGGATCGCTGCAGGCGGGCGCGCTAACGATCCGCTAAACGCACATTGCGAACATAGTCGCAATGCGTATCCTCAATCCTTCCCTTGCACCTCTCGCCTAAGCGGGCGTAGATACGCACGTAGCTAGGGGCGCACAGAATGTTGGGGGAAAGCTTGGATAAGATCGCACAAACCTTACATGGCCAGCCGTCTGGTCACCCCAAAGGCCTATACTATTTATCGTTCACAGAGATGTGGGAACGCTTTTCCTTTTATGGAATGTCGGCCTTGCTCACGCTCTATATGCTCAAAGAGCTGCTGCAGCCTGAAAATGCGGTGCAAGTCATTGGGCTCGCCGCGCTCCGTAATATGTTCGAATTTCGTGGGCCGATGAGCGACGTCGCTTTTTCGGCGATTATTTATGGCTGGTATGCTGGCCTTGTCTATTTCACACCTATCGTCGGGGGTTGGGTTGCCGACCGCATATTCGGTGCAAAGCGCACGGTGATGATCGGCGTTGTCCTGATGAGCGCAGGGCATCTGGCGATGTCCTTTTATGCAAGCTTCCTATTTGCGCTCTTGCTGCTGATCCTTGGATCGGGATTTCTCAAGGGCAATATTTCCGCGCAGGTCGGGGCGCTTTACCCGCGCTCGGATGAATCCATGCGGTCGCGCGGTTTTACCATTTTCTCGACCGGCATTTGCATTGGCGCGGCGAGCGGGCCGTTTGTGACTGGGCTGGTTGCAGCGATCTATGGCTGGCATGCCGGTTTTGCGGTTGCCGCGGCTTTGATGCTGATCGCGCTCCTCGCCTATATTCTGGGCCAGAAACACCTGCCGGATGACCGTCCGGTGGCGCGCAAACGGGAAAAGGCCCCAGCAATGACCGCCGCTGAACGCAAACGGGTGGCGGTGCTTTTGCTTGTGATTGCGCTGACCATACCCGCTGAAATTGCTTACCCGATGGTGTGGAGCATCGGTATATTGTGGGTCGATCAATATGTGAATTTGGCGACATCGCTTGGCGAGGTACCATCGAGTTGGTTTGCATCGATGGACTCGATCGGTGCCATCCTTGCCGCGCCTGCGTTGATCGCATTCTGGGCGTGGCAGGCCAAGCGCGGTAGTGAACCCACCAGCGTGACGAAGGTGGGCATTGGAACAACCATTATTGCCTTTGCCGCACTTCTTTTTGCTTATGGCAATTTAGGACTAAGTGAACCAGACAGTGTGGGCGCGGGATGGGCAATCGCGGGTTGGCTGATCATGGGGCTCGCCTGGATGTATTATTGGCCAACGACGCTGGCGATTGTCAGCCGGGCGGCACCTGCGGGGATGGGCTCTTTTCTGATGGGGGTCGCGTTTCTCTCGCCCTTTGTCGGACATGTGCTTGCTGGGTGGGTTGGAAGCTATTTTGACCAAATGAGCCCGTCGGTTTTCTGGGCTATGGACGCGGCCATCGCTTTGGTGGGTGGGACGCTCATTTTGCTGTTCCGCAAACGCCTGCAAGCTGCGCTGGACCCTGATCTGTCCGCTTAAGAAATGCGGGCGCCTTGGCGGACCAGTTCCTTTTGCACGGCGCTGATATCAATTTCGTCAAAGTCGCGATCCGTCTTGACCGCCAACGCCGCAGCAACGCCAGCACCTTGCCCCGCAACCGCACAACACATCATGTTGCGGACGGCTGCGTGGCTGACCTTGTCACCGCCAATGACACGACCGGCGGTGATCAGGTGCTTCACATTTTTTGGAACTATCGAGCGATAGGGAAGATGGAAATAACGGCCGGTCGTCGGCAAAATAAGATAACCATAACCGTCGATGAATTCAGGAAAAATGCCGATGCTGTCGTCAAAGCGGCCTTGTTCCATCACATCGTCTGCGGTCATGTTGTAAACCGCGTCAATCTTGCGCGTATCGCGAATGCCCAGCGTCATGCCGAAATTGCGCAGCTTTGCATCTTCGCAGCCCGGCATGAAGGCCTGCAACGCCGCAATGGCGTGCATCGCCTGCTTTCGCCCCGCCATTTCGCCATGGGTTAGGGCATCGGGATCTGTGCCGTCGAGATAGAGATGGCACATGTTGAGATAAGTGAGATCCCCCTGATCCGAAACGGTGCCCCATGTGCCCGCCATGGTTTTCACGCTGTCCGGGATGAGCCCTGCCTCCAGCGCCTTCTGAAACGGCTTGCGCAAGAATGGCGAGAACATTTCATCCTCTTTGCCGCTGGTGATCACTTCCCATTCACCGCCCACGGCCCAGTCGCCATAGGTTTGCGGGTCGGCCTTTACGGCGTCAATAAACCGGGTCTTGTTGACCCCGCACATCGAAAACATGACCGAGACGGACATCATTTCGTCCACAGGGTGCATATGCGTTGGCGCACCGGCACGATGGGCAATGTCGGCATCGCCTGTCGCGTCAATCACGCGTTTGGCAAGTATGGCTTCGCGGCCCGCCTTGCTCTCGACAATGACGCCGCGGATCGTGTTTCCATCCATTATGGGTGCGACACATAATCGGTGCAGCATCGGGATGACGCCCGCTTCCTCGACGAGTGTATCTGCAACGAACTTGAAGCCTTCGGCGTCGAGGCTGTGGCTGATCGATTGCGGCTCGGGCATTGCGGCGCCCATCAACTTGGCGCGGTCTTCAAATTCACGCCCGATGCCTTCGCTGTCGATCGTCGCCGGGTGCCGATACCATGCGAAGCCCTCGACTCCGACCTGCGTGATATTGCCGCCAAAGCAGCCATAACGTTCAAGCAACGTCGTTTCGACGCCCGCCCGTGCAGACGCCAACGCCGCGGCAAGGCCGCCGGGGCCGGAGCCAATGACGAGAACGTCCGTTTGCCGGATCACATCAATCTGGCGTGCGGGCTCGAGGATAGTGTGTGTCATCTTTGGGTAACATCCCAATTTGGCGCGACGTAAAATGGGGCATTAGACGGTGCGAGCATGGGTTTCCCAAGGATATGATCGGCGCCCTTTTCACCGATCATGATCGTCGGCGCATTCAGGTTGCCCGTGGTGATGGACGGCATCACCCCGCTGTCGACGACGCGCAGCCCTTGGACACCGATCACACGCAATTCGGGGTCCACCACCGCCATCGGGTCACGCGGACTGCCCATCTTGCAGGTGCAACTGGGGTGGAGGGCGCTTTCGACATGTTCGGCAATGAAGGCGTCGATCTGATCATCGGTGACGCAGTCTGCGCCGGGCTGAATTTCACGTCCGCGATAGGGGGCGAAAGCAGGTTGCTGGAAAATCTCCCGCGTCAGCCGGACGCAGGCCCGCATGTCCGCCCAATCGTCGGGATGGCTCATATAGTTGAACAAAATTCTGGGCTTGTCGTGCGGGTCGGCACTTTTGAGTGTCACTGTACCCCGGCTTTTTGAACGCATAGGGCCGACATGCGCTTGGAAGCCATGTTCTGTTGCCAGTGACGATCCGTCATAATTGATCGCCATAGGAAAGAAATGATATTGGATATCCGGATATTTTATGCCTGCGCGGCTGCGGATAAAGCCGCAGCTTTCAAACTGGTTTGACGCGCCCGTTCCCGACCGACCGAATAGCCATTGTGCACCGACCATGGCTTTGCCGAGAAGATTTGCCTTGCCGTAAAGGGTGATGGGCTGGGTGCAGGCCATTTGAAAATAAAATTCGAGATGATCCTGCAGATTTGCGCCAACACCGGGGCGGTCTGCGCGCACTGTTATGCCGTGGCGTTGCAATTCTTCTGCAGGGCCAATGCCGGAAAGCTTAAGCAGCTGTACCGAATTGATCGGCCCGCCTGAAAGGATGACCTCGCGTGCGGCGCGCAGCTGATGCGTTTTGCCCGCTTGTTCATATTCCATGCCGACAGCGCGCGTGCCTTCGAACAGGATGCGTGTCGCCAGCGCATGTTCGATAACGTGAAGATTGGGCCGTTTGCGGGCTTCATACAGATAGGCCTTGGCCGCCGAACAGCGCGTACCGTTCCGCACCGTCATGTCCATCCGGCCAAAGCCTTCCTGGGCATAGCCGTTATAGTCTTCGGTCAGGCCATAGCCTGCCTGCTGTGCCGCATCGAGCCACGCCTGATGCAATGGATTGTCGAGCGGGCCATAGCTGGTCGACAGCGGGCCATCTCCGCCGCGATATTCGTTGCCGCCTTCGTCACGACCTTCGGCGCGTTTGAAATAGGGCAGCACATCGGCATAGCCCCAACCGGTGGCGCCTTCATCTTCTTTCCAGCGTTCAAAATCGAGCGCATTGCCGCGAACGTAAACAAGCCCGTTGATCGACGATGATCCCCCCAAACCCTTGCCGCGCGGGCAGTTCAGGCGGCGTCCATTCAGATGCGGTTCCGGCTCGCTTTCATAGCCCCAGTTCCAACGTTTGGTGTTCATGGGATAGGCGAGCGCGGCAGGCATCTGAATGAAGACCGACCGGTCACTGCCGCCAAATTCAAGCAACACGACCTTATGCTTGCCATCGGCGCTCAGCCGGTCCGCTAGTACGCATCCAGCCGACCCCGCGCCGACGATGATATAGTCTGCGGTCTCAATAGGGGGCATCGATGGGTTCCATCGCGACATAGACGCTCTTTAGCTGGGTATAATGTTCAATCGCCGCCTTGCCGTTTTCGCGGCCCAGACCGGATTGTTTGTTGCCGCCAAATGGCATTTCGATCGGGGTGATGTTGTATGTGTTGATCCAGCAGGTACCAGCCTCCAACGCCGCGATCACGCGGTGGGCGCGGGTCAGGTCGTTGGTGAAAATGCCTGCGGCGAGGCCGAAGCTGGTGTTGTTCGCCCGCGCGACAACCTCTGCCTCATCCTCGAAATCAAGCACCGCCATGACGGGGCCGAAAATCTCTTCACGGACAATAGCCATATCGTCGGTGCAGCCGGTGAAGATGGTTGGTTCAACAAAGGCACCCTTCGCCAAGTCGCCGGTCGTCACCCGCTTTCCGCCGGTCAGCAGATTTGCACCTTGTTGTTGGCCAAGCGCGATATAGCCCAAAACCTTTTCCATATGCGCTGGTGAAATCAGCGCGCCCATTTGGGTGGCTGGATTAAGCGGATCGCCAATCACCATCGCCTCGGTGCGCGCCTTCAATTTTGCAAGAAACGCATCACGGACATTTTTGTGCACAAAAACGCGCGTGCCATTGGTGCAAACCTCGCCCGCCGAATAGAAATTGGCGAGCAACGCGCCCGAGACGGCTTCGTCCAAATCGGCATCTTCGAACACGATCAGCGCCGATTTTCCGCCCAATTCAAAGGTGACATATTTCAGCGTGCCTGCCGCATCGACCATCACCTTTTTGCCCGTGCCGACTTCGCCCGTCAGCGACACTTTGGCGATGTCGGGATGCAGGCTGAGCAAGCGGCCAGTGTCGGCTTTGCCTTGCACCACCTGAAACAACCCATCGGGAAGGCCCGCATCACGATAGGTTTTTTCTAGCTCAATCGCGGTCAGGGGGGTCAGCTCGGCTGGCTTGAAGATCATAGCGTTGCCGCAAGCCAGCGCGGGTGCGGATTTCCAGCAGGCAATCTGGATGGGGTAGTTCCACGCACCAATGCCCGCGACAACGCCTAAAGGCTCGCGCCGGGAATAGCCGAACGC
>DBOA01000197.1 GCA_002299195.1 Sphingomonadales bacterium UBA658 | reverse complement strand
TGGTGGTTCCGCCAACCGATTTCAGGAAATGCTGTGACTTCAATATTAGACAAACCAACACAGCGCGCCGCGTTTCGGCAAATTCGCGATTCGTACGTCAATGATTTGACAGATCAGGACCGGGCGCTGGCCTTTTCTAAAATCCCCAGCCCCTTAGCCAAAGTTTTAATGCCCGGTAAAATCGTGGCGGGCTATGTCGCAAAAGGTTCTGAAGTCGATCCCGCGGCGATCCTTGCCCAAGCGCATGCCTTGGGCTGCGACCTTGCCCTGCCCCACGTAACCAGCAAAAGCGCCCCAATGCGGTTTTTACGCTGGTCGCCCGATGACGACCTTGTCCCGGGCGCATTCGGCCTTCTACAGCCTGCTGAGACCGCCCCACAGTGTAAACCCGATATAGTTCTTGTTCCCATGCTAGCCTATGATGACAGGCTCATCCGGCTTGGCCAGGGTGCGGGCCATTATGACCGCGCACTCAGCGTGCTGGATCATTCCATCGCCATCGGCCTTGCCTGGTCGGTTCAATTCACCTCTGTACTTGCATCGGATATTTGGGACGCCCCGCTCGATGCCGTGCTGACAGAAAAATCCTGGATAACATTATGAATGGACCACAGAAGCAACCAACATGGCGTAAGCCCGCGGGCATGCTGGCGATATTGCTGATTATTCTGGTTTGGGCTGTGCTGATTGTCAGCGCGTCTGAATTCATCGGCCAACTGCACATATTATTGCAGAGCATCATTTATTTGGTAGCTGGCGTGATCTGGATTGCGCCGATGCGGCCGCTGATGATCTGGATGGAAACAGGATCGTTCCGCGCACCACCTACAACCTGATTTTCAGGGAAGTGGCGCGAGTGACGGGGCTCGAACCCGCGACCTCCGGCGTGACAGGCCGGCGCTCTAACCAACTGAGCTACACCCGCTAACTTGCGGTGGGGGCGCACTATAAGCGACGCAAGATTCTGTCAACGGCATTTGTCATAAAAGGTCGTTTTCGCGCAAATGAGTTCCAAACCCCGCTTCTTCGCCACCAACATCTCGACCGACAAATTTTAATCGGCAAATAGCAAAACCGGCGTTTCCATAAGCTTTTTCAACGCCTGAACATAATAAGCCGCATCCCAGCCGTCGACGACACGATGGTCGCAGCTGATCGACAGGTTCATCAATTTGCGTGCCTCAATTGTGTCGCCGACAAACATCGGGCGCTCGACAATCTTATTGGGTCCGATGATCGCGACTTCAGGTCGGTTGATGACAGGTGTGGTCACAATGCCGCCCAAGGGGCCAAGCGACGTCACTGTAAGCGTGGAGCCCGACAGCTCTTCACTTTTCGCTGAGCCACTCCGTGCAGCGTCGGCAAGGCGCGCAATTTCCGTTGCAAGCTGCCAGATATTTCTGTCCTGCGCGTCGCGGATGACGGGGACCATCAATCCCGCATCGGTTTGGGTCGCCATGCCCAGATGCACTGCGCCATGGCGCGTCACGACGCCATTTTCGTCGTCGTAACGCGCGTTGATCATCGGGAATTGCGGGATCGTCTTGCAGATTGCCACGATAAGCAATGGGAGCATTGTCAGCTTTGGCCTTGCGCCGCGATTGGCGTTTAGGTCGGCGCGCATCGCTTCAATCGCGGTGACGTCAATTTCTTCGACATAAGTGAAATGCGGGATATGGCGCTTTGACGCCGCCATGTTGTCCGCGATACGTCGGCGCATACCGATCACTTTGACATTCTCGTCGTCACGGCGCGCGCTGATATGGGATGCGCGATAGCCCTGCCCGCTTCCATAGGCCAAAAACGCGTCGAGATCCGCGTGCCGGACATGCCCACCCGCCGCCTTGACGTCAGTCAACTCAACGCCAAGTTCCTTTGCGCGTTGGCGCACTGCAGGCGACGCCGTAATCTTATGGTCGGCGCTTATGCTAGGCGACTGGGCCGGCGCAGCGGCAGGCCCTTCCTGAACAATCGCTGGTTCCGCAGCGACTGGTTCCGGCGCATGTGGCAGCTCGTCTTCGACCGTGGCAACCGCTTCTACCTGTACCGTGCTTTCCACCTGACTGACGTCAGTCGCGGTTTCAATCTCCACCAGCATCGAACCGATGGCGATTACATCGCCCGCCTCGCCAGCAACCTTGGTCACAATCCCCGCCACCGGACTTTCCATTTCGACGGTCGCTTTGTCCGTCATCATATCCGCCAACGGCTGGTCTTCAGAAATCTTGTCGCCAACCTTTACATGCCATGCAACGATTTCTGCCTCGGCTATGCCTTCACCAATATCGGGTAAGTTGAATGTGAATATGGGCATAAAGTCAGTCCTTCATGATCTTGTCAAATGCGCGGGCGAGCCGCACGGGGCCGGGGAAATATGCCCATTCAAGGCTGTGTGGATATGGTGTGTCAAACCCGGTCACGCGCTCTATTGGCGCCTCGAGGTGATAGAAGCACCGTTCCTGCACCTGCGCAGCCAATTCAGCGCCAAATCCGCTGGTGCGCGTCGCTTCATGCACAACCATACAGCGGCCCGTTTTCTTCACCGATGCCTCAATGGTTTCGATGTCCAGTGGCAATAATGTCCGCAGGTCGATGATTTCGGCTTCAATGCCATGCTCGGCGACGACAGCTTTCACAACATGCACCATCGTGCCGTAGGTGAGGACCGTGACCGCCTGCCCTTCCCGCACGACCGCCGCCTTGCCTAAGTCTATGCGATAATAGCCTTCTGGAACGGCGCTGCCGTCATGTTTGGACCATGGTTCGACCGGACGGTCATAATAGCCACTGAACGGGCCATTGTAGATCCGCTTGGGCTCAAAAAACACGACGGGGTCATTGTCTTCGATGGCGGCAATCAGCAGCCCCTTTGCATCATAAGGCGTCGCGGGAATAACCGTCTTAATCCCGCACACATGCGTGAACAGGCTTTCGGGGCTTTGGCTATGCGTTTGCCCGCCGAATATGCCGCCGCCAAATGGCGAACGCACGGTCATGGGACAGATAAAGTCATTGGCAGAACGATAGCGCATGCGCGCGGCCTCACTGACCAACTGGTCAAGCCCGGGGTAGATGTAATCGGCAAACTGAATCTCGGGCACGGGCCGCAGGCCATAGGCTGCCATGCCAACACCAACGCCGATGATGCCACATTCGCTGATGGGCGTGTCAAAAACGCGGGTTTTACCATGCTTTTTCTGAAGCCCCGCAGTCGCGCGGAACACGCCGCCGAAATAGCCAACGTCTTCACCCATGATGACAACTTCGGGGTCTTTCGCCAGCATCACGTCTAGGGCGCTATTGATCGCCTCAATCATGTTCATCGTTTTGGTGGCGGGCTCGGTCATCAGCGCGCCTCCCATTCAGGACCAAATTTGTCGCGTTGTTCTTCCAACATTTGTTCGCACTGCTCTTTCAAATGCCATGGCATTTCTTCGAACACATCTTCGAACATGGTTTCCATTGGGTGATGCAGGCCGTGGCCTAAAATCCCTTTCTGCTCCGCCTCTTTCTGGGACGCCTTTACGAAATCCGACAGTTCCAGAATGAGCGCCTCATGCTGCTCGTCACTCCACGCGCCAATCGCTATCAAATGATCTTTAAGGCGCGTCACAGGGTCGCCAAGCGGCCACAATGCATATTCTTCCGCCGCACGGTACGCGCCGGGGTCATCCGACGTCGAATGCCCTTCCCCGCGATAGGTGAAATATTCGATCAAGGTTGGCCCACCATTCGTGCGCGCGCGGTTGGCCGCCCACTGCATGGCTGCAAAAACGGCCAGCGCATCATTGCCGTCCACGCGCAGTCCCGCGATGCCATAACCAATGGCACGGGCGGCGAACGTTGTCCGTTCGCTCCCTGCAAAACCGGAGAATGACGAAATCGCCCACTGGTTGTTTACGACCTGAAAGATAACCGGCGCATTATATACGGCAGCAAATGTCAGGGCGCTGTGAAAGTCACCTTCCGCGGTCGACCCATCACCACACCAAACGGCAGAGATACGGGTATCGGCGCGTGATGCAGACGCCATGGCCCAGCCTACCGCCTGCGGATATTGCGTTGTCAGGTTGCCCGAAATACTGAAAAATCCGTAATCCTTGGCGGAATACATGATGGGCAGCTGGCGCCCCTTCAGACGATCGCCACTGTTCGAATAAATCTGGTTCATCATATCAACCAGAGGATAATCTCGCGTAATCAGAATGCCTTGCTGGCGATAGCTTGGAAAACACATGTCATCCGAATGCAGCGCCATCGTGGTTGCAACCGACGTCGCTTCCTCGCCAAAAGACTTCATATAGAAACTGGTTTTGCCCTGACGCTGTGCCCGGAACATCCGGTCATCAAAGGCACGCAATAGCAGCATCTTGCGCAGCATGGCGCGCAGCGTGTCGGCATCGAGCCCGGGGTTCCAACTGCCAACGGCCTGATTATCATCGCCCAAAACGCGGACAAGGCCATAAGCCAGTGCATGTATGTCGGCTGGGCTGGCGTGCTCATCGGGGCGCGTTATGGCGTCCACTTCGGGCACAATGATGTCGCTAAAATCGGCCTTATCGCCTGGGCGGAACTTGGGTTCCGGCACATGGAGATGAAGCGGCGCGAGATTGTCCTTGATACCGTGCACCATCACCATCTCCGCAGTTATGTACCCGAAACGACTCAGGTAGTTTATTATCCACGGTTGTTATAATATTTCAAACGGTCCTTTAGGTCAATATCGCTGTCCTAATGCGAAATTACACCGCAACAGGCGCAGAAATGTGCGATTGCGGGTGATAATCAGACACTTCAAAATCGTCGATGCGGAAATCAAAAATGCTGTCGGGCGTCCGCAAAAGCTTCAACTTGGGGTTGCCAGACGGCGTGCGGCTCAACTGCTCCTCAACCAATGGCGCATGGTTCAGATATAAATGCACGTCGCCACCCTGCCAGATCAGTTCGCCCGCCTTGTACCCACAGACCGCGGCGAGCATCCGCGTCAACAAAGCAGCAGAAAATGCATTGAACGCAAATCCCAATCCAAGGTCGCACGAACGCTGAAACAATATGCAACTCAATATATTGTCCGCGACATGGAACTGGTAAGTCTTGTGGCAAGGCGGAAGCGCCATTTGGTCGAGCTCAGCAACATTCCAGCCTTCGATGATGTGGCGGCGCGAACCCGGGTTATTCTTCAAACTTTCAACCAGCAGACTGACCTGATCGATGCCCTTCTCGGCACGTCGGAATAGCCCGTTGTCGCTCGCCTCATAACGTGGCCAGTTGACCCACTGCGCGCCATAGACTGGACCCAAATCGCCCCATTGCTCGGCAAAGGCATCATCTTCGACAATGCGTTGCTCAAATGCTTCCTGCGTGATGTCTTCGCCCGTTTCGCGCCGATATCGCGCCAGCGGCCAGTCGGTCCAGATTTTGACATTCTGTTGAAGCAAGGGCTGGATATTTGTGTCGCCGGTCAAAAACCACAGCATCTCGCGCGCCGCAGTTTTCCAGTACACCCGCTTGGTGGTCAGCAGCGGAATAGCATCGTCGGCCAGCGAGAAGCGCATATTGGCGCCGAACAACGCTTTGGTGCCCACGCCCGTCCGATCGCGCTGAACAGCGCCCTCGTTCCAAATGCGGCGCATCAACGATAAATATTGCTCTTCATAATGAGGCGTAATGTGCATGCCCCACCGCTAAGGCCAGAGCATGTTTTTGGCAACTGTCCGAATGCATCACCGCTCGGGTACGTGCCCGTGGACGCCTTGAGACAGACGAAGCAGGCGGGATGCCCTCCAATCGGCATCCCGGCACATTGTTCATTGCTTTAACCGGCGATACCGGGAAACATGCCGATAGATTGCTTGAGTTGTATATTTTTATGATTTAGCTCTGACTGTCATTAATGGGGGGCGAAAGAATGACTGTTGCTTGGCGCGTGGCGGTAGCTACGCTGTGCATGATTGCTTCTGTTCCGGCATCTGCTCAGACGCAGACCCAACAGGATCGCTTGAACCGCGTTGGCCAGTTCGTTGTGACTGCGCCAATGTGCGAGAAGCTGGGCATGAAGCTGGACCCAGACTTGCCGACGAAAGCAGAAGCCGCCCTTAAAGCCGAAACGGCATCTTGGTCGGTCGATCCGGCGACTGTCGAGCGCCTCAAGGGTGAAGCTGTTTCGCGCCAAGGCCGAATGCTCAGCGCCGACCTTGAAGCGGCTTCCAGCGGAGCTAAGTCCGATGCCCAACTTCGCGAGCTGAAGGGCATCCTGCTTGGCTACGGTCGAACCTGTATGGCAGCGACGACCGACGCGATCTTCTCGTCCTTGATAGTGCCGCCATCCGGATATGATCTAGATAAGGCGACAACTGAAGCCGCTGACAGCCTCTTGGAGGCGGGTGGGCTGGCAAGTTGGCAGACCCCTCAAATCCAAGCGCGTGGCGACCTCATGATGCTCGCAGGCACTTGCCGTTCCAAGATCGGTCCAGTGCGCTCCGATGCGCTGGTGAAGGAGTTTGGCCAATCGACCGATCCTCGCGTACGCAGCTACTATATGAAGTCGTTTGATGAGGGCCTGTCCGACCCGACGATAATCTCGACGCTGGCTGGCTGCAACAGGGCGATCACTTCCTACCGCGCGAAGGTACGCTGATCCTGAAGCCGCGCTGGAACGATGAAGCTGGTCAATTAATAAGGTTCTTCACCAGCCTCGTACGCTTCTCTCATTTCCTCGACTTTGTCATCAACCGCGTCATCAAAAGCCTGACCGCCTTCGTAGAAAGAGTTACTGTTGCCGGGAGTTGTATACCCGTTGTCCGCCCGCCACCGCCATCCAGCTTCGTGACCTGAGCAGTCGCTTGTGCATCCATAACTGTAGTCATAACTTTCTGACGCAAGATCACCTTCTGCTGCTTCTTTTGCTGCATCCTCATCAAATGGCTCGCGTGTGCCCTCTTCCTGGTCTTCAATGACGCTTTCGGCAGTGCCATACTCAGCAATTAGATCTGCCGCTTCATCGTCGCTTACCCCCAGTTCGGACGCGACCAACTGTTCATCTTCTGATGGAGACCCTGAGCAATTGTAAAGTGCCAAGACCGCCAAAATTGCTAGTATAATTCCGCCACCGCTATCCGAGTTGTCTGCCATTTGTGTTCATCGTCCATAACACAGCGATTGCCCCTCCAATCGCCTTATGCCGACGTTCTACTTCGATACCATAATGCAAGTCGAGCAGATAAACGGACGACGGGCTGCCATGCTCAAGGAACTTAGAAAACTGGCCCTAAGCAGACGCAATTTGAATATCGTCAGCACCAGTTGGACTAAGGCCAATGAAGCCAGTGCGCCAAGCAATCGACGCTAGCAAAACATAGCGCAATGATTATGCAGTGCTTATGAGAGATGCGTATTTTGCGGCAACGCTTGAAGACTTTCTTGCCACATCAGATGAGGCAATCTTGGGTGAACTGACCCAAGCCCATAACCATGCGCTTGAGCATCAGCAGCGGGACGCTTGGCGGGATGAAGTTCGATATCTCCGGTCTGCATTGTCCAGTATCGACGATGCATTCGTTTTTCTTGAGTTTTCGATCCCGCGCATGGGGAAGCGCGCAGACGTATTGATCGTTCGTGGAGGCGTGATATTCGTTGTCGAGTTCAAAGTTAACTCGTCTAGCTTTGACAGCTACGCGATCGATCAGGTCCACGATTACGCATTGGACTTGAAGAACTTTCACCTCGGTAGCCACTCACTTCCGATCGTGTCCGTCCTCATCGCAACTAAAGCATCAGGCGGAGTAATTGGACAGCCCGAATGGGCGACAGATGATGTAGCCAAGCCCATCCTTGTTGGGCAGACCGGCCTGTCGGAAGTACTTACCATGTGCAATCAAGCTAAGCCCGAGGCGCCGCACGTCGACGTGGCTGCGTGGAGATCGTCTGGATACCGGCCCACGCCGACAATCATAGAAGCGGCAGAGGCGCTATATCGTAACCACGCGGTAGAAGAAATATCGCGATCAGACGCGGGTGCGAAAAACCTGCAAACGACGTCTGATAGGATTGCGGCGATTATCGACCGGTCGAAGTCGGAAGGTCGAAAGTCGATATGCTTTATTACAGGCGTACCCGGTGCCGGTAAAACGCTGGCTGGATTGAACATAGCGGCGAAGCGATCCGAGAAGCATGAAGACGAACACGCTGTTTTCCTGTCAGGCAATGGGCCTCTCGTGGACGTGTTGCGCGAAGCACTCGCCCGAGACCAAGTTGCTCGGGAAGGCAGCAAGAAGACCGACGCGTATCGGTCAGTCCGCGGGTTTGTTCAAAACATACATCATTTCCGTGACCATTATGTTGGAAGCGACGAGCAGCCTTCTGAAAAGGTCGTCGTGTTTGACGAAGCCCAGCGGGCGTGGACGAGTGATCAAGCTTCGAAATTCATGCAGACGAGGCGCGGTCATCACGACTTTAACATGTCCGAACCGGAATTCTTGATAAGCGTCATGGACCGTCACACCGACTGGTGCACAGTCATCTGCTTGATTGGTGGTGGGCAGGAAATCAACACAGGTGAAGCGGGCCTGTCAGAGTGGTTGGCCGCTTTGCAGCATCGGTTTACAGACTGGGACGTACACGCATCTTCATTACTCGATGACCATCAATACACGATTGATGCAAAGGCGACCGACTTGCTCGATGCTAGCCATATCGAGAAACATCCAGATCTCCACTTGTCGGTCTCGATGCGTTCATTTCGGGCTGAGCGAGTGTCCTCATTCGTCAGCCTTTTGCTAGATGGCGATGCCGCAAAGGCACGCGATGTGTTCAACGACTTATCTGACCGCTACCCGATAACCTTGACACGGGACCTTTCACGCGCCCGTGAGTGGCTCAGAAACAAAGCAAGGGGAACCGAACGGTTCGGCCTTGTAGCATCGGCCGGAGGCTACAGGCTGCGTCCTGAAGGCGTTCACGTTAAATCAAAGATCGATCCGACATCGTATTTTTTGAATGACCGATTTGATGTGCGCTCGTCCTACTATCTGGAAGAAGTCGCTACACAGTTTGACATTCAGGGTTTGGAGCTGGATTGGGCCGGCATCTGCTGGGATGCTGATTTACGTAGGGCTGACGACGCGTGGCAGCATTACGCCTTCAAGGGCACCAAATGGCAGCAGGTCCGCAACGAGACGAACCAGCTGTACCTCTTAAACGCGTATCGTGTCCTGCTCACGCGGGCGAGGCAGGGTCTGATCGTGTTCGTGCCTCACGGCGATGCAAAGGACCCCACTCGACCGCCAGCGTTTTATGACGAGACTTACGCATTCTTGGTTTCGTGCGGCATTCCCGAACTCAAATATGGTAAGCCGAACACGCAACGCAGCGTTGCGCGGTGATTGCCGGCAATTAAAGGCCGCCCTGCTCTACTTTCACCAAGCAGGCTTACTGGTTTCGTTGAAGTGGTGGGATAAGTGGTGGGACCAAACGTATTTCTTTCATAAATGTAAGGAAATACGTTATAAATGGCGGAGAGATAGGGATTCGAACCCTAGGTACCGTCACCGGCACGCCGCATTTCGAGTGCGGTGCTTTCGACCACTCAGCCATCTCTCCGCAAATCATTAGGACTGGTCGTTGCTGGAAAACCAGCGCGTCCTGATGACAGAGCGGGGCCATTAACTGATGTTTTTCGCTTTGCCAAGACTGAAGGTTGATTTGCGCGGCATTAGGCATGATATTAGTTCTATGACGTCACAAATTCCTCTTCCCGAACAAGCTGAAGCTGCATTTTCCATTGGTGATGTGGTCCGCCACCGCATTTTTGACTTTCGCGGCGTCGTTTTCGACATCGATCCCGTCTTCGCCAACAGCGACGAATGGTATGAATCGATACCCGAGCCCATTCGGCCGATCAAAAATCAGCCATTTTACCACCTGTTCGCGGAAAATGCCGAAAGCAGCTATATCGCCTATGTCAGCCAGCAAAATTTGCTGCCAGACCGCGAACAAGGGCCAGTCAGTCACCCCGGCATCGGCGCGGTGTTTGAAGGTTGGGATGGCAACCAATATAAATTAAAGCGCTTAATGCGTCAGTGAGTATTGGACGGCATGGCGGCTATCCATTGCCGCAACAACTCCACGCCTTCTTCATGCACCGTTGAGCGCCCAAGCTCTGGCATCGCGATGCCCGGATCGGTGCTTTCCATGCGCTTTATCAAAATGGACTGGTCGGGCTGACCGGGTGCGATGATAAAATCAAGATCGCCGCTTGCCCTGCCCGCCGCGACCGGCCTTTTGCCGACACCTACTGCTGCAGCGCCCGTCGCAGAACCGTCCAAAAACAGGCCGCTATTGCTTGCGGAGCCTTGGGGCGCATGACAATGGCCGCAATTCACCTTCAGATATTGTCGCGCCCTGTCGTCCAGTGACCCCGTGCGGCTGTCATCCCATTTTGGATATGGCTGAAGCCGCGCCAGCGCCGGCGCTCCCTTTACGATAGCGCGCGCGTCCGCTGGCCGGGGAAACGCCATATTTTGCCATACTGGCCCTATCGGCATGATATTTCCTGCCGCTGAGTGGCATTGCTTGCACTGGTTCTTGTTCGGCACGCTGTAATTTACCGACAGTTCATCGCCACCATGGGCGAAGGTCACTGGCACCCGGGTGCCGCCAACGCGCAAATCCGCATCTTTACCATCCGCGCGCCACACATAAGGCAAAGCAACCCATCCCTGCGCCTGATGCAACAAGACCCGGGTTTCAATGACATTCAGCTCACCCGACTTTGCCGGATAACCAAAGCTTTTGATAAGTGCGCTACCGACGGGGAAGATCAGCTTTCCGTCTGCATCCGCACCAATCTGGGTCCCCTCGGGCACATAAATGAAGCGTTGTTTTGCGGCATAATCGCTGAACAGCGGGGTGCGCAGTTCATAAGGTATCAGGCAGACCGATGGCCGCGCTGCGCCGCCGTCGAAAAATCCGAAAGCCGATAAAGTCGCCGGACTTTGCGGACCAGCGATGGCAATAGCTGCCGGATCATCCGGCGCAGCTGAAGTTGCCACGGCTGCTGCAAAAGTCAGCACAAACGGCACTACAAAACGCATTAGCGGACGGCAGCTTCCATTGCTTCAGGTAGCACAATCGTTGGCAATCCGGCAGGCCGCGATGTTGCACGGGCCAATGGTGCCGGTTGCGCCATTGCGGTGTCGGCGGCCACGTCTTTTAGCCCCAACGATAGTGCGGGGACATCGTCCTGAATGACCGGCGTATATTCGGGGCCACCAGCGCCATCCCAGAATATCGCCGGGAAGCTTCCGCCCATGGCGGCTGCAATTTCGGCGCCGCCGCGAAATTTGGGGTCCCACCCTGCCCGGCTATGTTGGTTGTCCCAGATGCTTACCTCGCGCGGTAACGGGTCATATTTGGGATCCTGAAAAGGAAAACGATAGCCAACGATCATGATGTTGGTCGTGCCGTTTTCACCAATGACATTGTCAAAAATTTCGACCCTGCGGTTGGCCATGACCATGACGCCTGTTCCGGTCGAAACGTTGGCCACGATATTCCCCTTCGGCGCAAAATTCGGGGTCATGTTGTTGACGATTATATTGCCGAATATCCGGACATTATGTCCGCCCATTTGCGGAAGATTGGGTAGATCGAACACCAAAACGCCGCCCGTATTGCGGGTCGCGATATTATCATGAACATCGGCGTCAAAGCTGTTTTCAATTTCAATGCCTGCGACATTTTCAACGGCCGTTGAATGGCGCACAACAATATTGCGCGACTGCCCGACATAAATGCCCGCATCCGACGCACCGCGCACAAATACCGAGTCAATCAAGACGTCTTTACTTTCGACAGGATATATCCCGTAAGCGCCATTGGTGGCCAATGGTCCGCCCGTCCATTCAACGCGCAATTTGTGATAGACGATGCGGTCCGCACCCTTTGATTTGATGCCATCGCCCTTGCTGTTCTCCACGGCAAAGTCTTTCAACACAACATCATCGGAAGTTACTAACAATCCCTCGCCAGCGCCCTGCTGACCGGAGAAATCGAGGATGGTTTCCAACCCGCCCTGCCCCTTTACGGTCACCTTGTTGACGTCAAGCGAGAGCCCGTCAGACAGCTTGAAACGCCCTGCGGCAAGCTCGACAACGTCCCCCGGCTCCGCGGCAATCAGCGCCTCTTGCAAACGCTCCTGTGCGCCTTCGCCGGGCGAGACGGCGATAGTCTTTGCCGAAGCAGGTTGAACGAGCGCGCAAAATGCAGCGCCAACGATTAGCAGCTCTCTTATCCTCATTAGCGCAACATGCCGTAGAGAACGATAAATGCAAGTGGGATTAGGCGTGGCTGCCCAATATCCAATCGACGCCTGTTTACGCATTTTCGCTAACGCTAACATGAAACGAAAACCGCCCCGAGATTGCTCCGGGGCGGTCTTTATTCGTCGATAGCGTGAAGTGACCTAGTGCTGCAAAGCCTTGACGATGTCTTCGCACATCTTCTTTGCATCCGCGAGAAGCATCATCGTTTGGTCCATGTAGAACACGTCATTGTCGACGCCGGCATAGCCCACACCGCCCATTGAGCGCTTGATGAAGAACACGGTCTTTGCCTTGTCGACATCAAAAACCGGCATGCCGTAAATCGGCGACGTCTTGTCGGTTTTCGCCGCGGGGTTCACAACGTCATTCGCACCAATAATGAATGCAACATCGGTTTGCGCAAATTCGCTGTTGATGTCCTCAAGCTCGAATACCTCATCATAAGGCACCTGCGCTTCGGCCAGCAGCACGTTCATATGCCCGGGCATACGTCCAGCGACCGGGTGAATGGCGTATTTCACCGAAACGCCCTGTTTCTTCAGCACGTCGGCCATTTCGCGAAGGATATGCTGCGCCTGCGCAACCGCCATGCCGTAACCGGGTACAATGATAACGCTTTCGGCCTGCTGCATCATATAGGCCGCGTCTTCAGCCGAACCGCGCTTCCATGGGCGCTGCTCTTTGGCAGGGCCACCGGTGGCGGCTGCCTCTGCACCAAAGCCACCCGCGATAACGCTGATGAAGCTGCGGTTCATGGCCTTGCACATGATGTACGACAAAATCGCGCCAGACGAGCCCACCAGCGCGCCAGTGATGATCATCGCTGTATTGTGCAGCGTGAAGCCCATGGCGGCGGCTGCCCAGCCAGAATAGCTGTTCAGCATTGACACCACGACAGGCATGTCTGCGCCGCCAATTGGAATGATGAGCAAGAAGCCGATGACGAATGCGAGTGCCGTAATCGTCCAGAATATCCACGGGCTTTGATCTACCGTGAAATAGGCGATGAGACCCAAGATCGCCACCAGCGTGCCCAGATTGATCACATGCCGCATAGGCAACATGATCGGCGCACCGGACATTTTGCCAGCGAGCTTAAGAAACGCGATTACCGATCCGGAGAATGTAATCGCACCGATCGCGATACCCAAGCCCATTTCAACGCGGCTAACGGGGTTAATCAGGCCGTCCGCGCCGTTGATGCCAAATGCTTCCGGGTTCAGAAACGCCGCAGCGGCAACAAGCACTGCGGCCATACCGACAAGGCTGTGAAACGCGGCAACCAGTTGTGGCATATCCGTCATCGCAATTTTGCGTGCAGTCACCCAACCGATGCCGCCACCGATAAAGATTGCGCCCAAAATTTCGGGCAATGAAGCGACTTCATGCGTGACTAAGGTCGTCACAACGGCAATCAGCATGCCGGCCATTCCGAAACGGTTGCCCTGCTGTGATGTCGCTGGTGAAGAAAGCCCGCGCAAAGCGAGAATGAAAAAGACGCCCGATATCAAATACGCGAGCATCACCCATGCGGGAGGAGCAGCATGTTCCAACTTAACGCTCCTTTTTCTTGTACATTGCGAGCATGCGCGCGGTAACCGCAAAGCCACCAAAGATGTTGACGCTTGCCAGCGCAACCGCAATCAGCCCCAGCCATTTTGCAGTCGGCGAACCAGCCGCTGCCGACGCGATCAAAGCGCCCACAATGATCACTGAAGAAATTGCGTTCGTAACCGCCATCAACGGCGTGTGCAGTGCCGGTGTAACCGACCAAACTACATAATAGCCCACGAAACACGCCATCACGAAGATGGATAAAATTGAAATAAAGTCCATGGTGCCCCCTTACGCCAACAGGCGATCATTCACGACCTTGCCATCTTTGGTCAGGCGAATGGCTGCGGTAATTTCGTC
>DBOA01000112.1 GCA_002299195.1 Sphingomonadales bacterium UBA658 | reverse complement strand
GCAATTTACTCTCGGCTATGACGATGTGGTTCGCGCGGTGACGGACCGCCATACGGAAATCCAGATCAGGGTTCGGAACTGCTTGCGCCATATTTTGTGGCCTCGTGCGGTAATTGGTGTTGGATAATCACCGTACCGCCAAGTTCCAAAGATTTGGTAAAGCCACGCTTCACAATTTTACCGACGAGCTTATCCGAAGCGAATGAGGCCGTGCTTTTTCTTGCCAGCAGAAATTTTGACCGGTTCAGCCTGTGCCGAAATCACCGCATTTTCGTCCGTAATCGCCGCATCGGCAACCCGCGCGCCGCCGCCTTGAATCATTCTGCGCGCTTCTTTTTTGGAAGCCACAAAATTCAGCGCGACCAACGCGTCAATCACCGAAATCTCTGTGCTGACGTCAATCGTTGGCGAATACCCGCCTGACGTTCCTTCTTCAAAGGTTTTTCGTGCGGTTTCGGCTGCAAGCGCAGATGCTTCGGCACCACGGCACAATTCGGTTGCGGCGTTCGCCAATGCTATCTTGGCGATGTTAATTTCGGAACCTTCCAACGATTCCAAACGTTCGATTTCGTCGAGTGGCAAATCGGTGAAAAGGCGCAGGAACTTGCCGACATCACGGTCGTCCGTATTGCGCCAGAACTGCCAATAATCATAATCGGGCAGCTGTTCGCGATTGAGCCAGACCGCGCCAGAGACGGACTTGCCCATCTTCGATCCATCGGCTTTGGTGATAAGCGGCGTTGTCAGGCCAAACACCTCTGCACCATCCATCCGGCGCGCCAATTCCATGCCATTGATGATGTTACCCCATTGGTCCGATCCGCCCATTTGCAAACGGACGCCCATCGTCTTGCTGAGATGACGGAAGTCATAACCCTGCAAGATCATATAGTTGAATTCGAGGAAGGTCATCGGCTGCTCGCGCTCAAGCCGCAGTTTGACCGAATCAAATGTCAGCATCCGGTTGACGGTAAAATGCGTGCCAACCTCTTGCAGCAACTCGATATATCCAAGCTGACCCAGCCAGTCATGGTTGTTGACCATCACGGCATCGGTCGGGCCATCGCCAAAGGTTAAAAACTGCTCAAACGCCGTGCGTATCGACGAAATGTTGGCTTCGATGGTTTCATCGGTCAGCATCTTGCGGACTTCGTCTTTACCCGTCGGATCACCAATGCGCGTCGTGCCGCCGCCCATGACCACGACGGGCTTGTGTCCAGCCTGCTGCAGGCGGCGCAGCAACATGATGGACACCAGATTTCCGACATGAAGCGATGGCGCAGTTGCATCGAAGCCGATATATCCCGGAACAATCTCTTTAGACGCAAGCGCATCAAGCGCCGCCGCGTCGGTTGTTTGGTGGATGTAGCCGCGTGCATCAAGCTGGCGAAGGAGATCAGATTTATAAGCAGTCATAGCGCGCTAGCGCCTAGCATGGAGTTTCGACATTGGCCAATATTTCGATGACGGAAACGGTGCTGCAATGTCATCCGCTGAGCGAAAAGGGCTTTGTGGACGCTCTAGCCGTGCACGTTGATCGCGCCGAAGCCGGTCTTTTGCAGATAAAATACACGCTGCATGGGGTAATCGACGAGATACATTTGCCTGAAGTTACGCAACCGGAACGCACGGACGAGCTTTGGAAAGACACATGTTTTGAACTGTTTTGCGGCCGCGCCGATGACGGCAGCTATGTCGAATTCAACTTCGCGCCGTCAGGACGATGGGCGGCCTATGCCTTTACCGGATACCGCGAAGGCATGACGGAGCTGGCCTGCGCGCCGCCGCAGATAAATTGCACGGCGGGGGCGGGCATATTCGAGATGACGGTCACGATGGACCTGCCCGAATCTTTGCGCACGGCGGATGTAATGGCCGGGTTCAGTGCCGTTATTGCGGATAAGGACGGACGTACCGCTTATTGGGCACTCGCGCACCCACCGGGGAAAGCGGATTTTCATCATAAGGATTGCTTTCCCCTGCAACTGGAGGCACGAAGCGCGGCATGAAATTTGGAATTGATCGCCTCCTGACGGAGCCAGAACTTCGTAAGCCATTGGCGGGTAAACGTGTCGCGTTACTGGCCCATCCAGCGTCGGTGACAGCAGACCTGACGCACGCGTTGGATGCGCTGGCAGCGCTCGACGATGTTCAGGTGACCTCCGCCTTTGGCCCCCAACATGGCCTTCGGGGTGACAAGCAAGACAATATGATGGAGTCACCCGACTTCACCGACCCTGTGCTTGGGATCCCGATATTCAGCCTCTATGGCGAAGTGCGCCGCCCTACCACCCAGTCGATGGAGACTTTTGACGTTATCCTGATCGATATGCAGGATCTGGGCTGCCGGATTTATACGTTTATTACAACGCTGCTCTATGTGCTTGAAGCATCTGCTGCGCATGGCAAAGCGGTTTGGGTATTGGATCGCCCGAACCCTGCTGGCCGTCCCGTAGAAGGGCTGACGCTGCAAAAGGGTTGGGAGAGCTTTGTTGGTGCTGGCCCGATGCCCATGCGGCACGGCATGACTCTGGGTGAGATCGGTCGTTGGTTTATCGATCATTACAAGATCGACGTTGATTACC
>DBOA01000108.1 GCA_002299195.1 Sphingomonadales bacterium UBA658 | reverse complement strand
AAGCGCGTACCTTATTTCAAACCCGGCAAGGAAGTGCGGGAACGGCTTAACAAATAAGCTTGGGCTGCAAAGCCCCTTGACCGTGCGGACGTAATGCTGTCTGCGCAATGTCATGCGGATGTGGCGGAATGGTAGACGCTACAGACTTAAAATCTGTTGTCCTTTTGGGCGTGCGGGTTCGAGTCCCGCCATCCGCACCACATTTTTTCTCGACGCGCGGCGCGCGCGCCCGGGAAATCTGCCACCCCCCATAACTTAAACTCAGTTACGCGGCGCTTGCCTGCGGTAACTCAGCGCCTCTGCGATATGGATGCGGCCAACGTCGCTCGAGCCTGCAAGATCGGCAATCGTTCGGGCGACCCGCAAGATGCGCGTGTAACCGCGCGCGGATAACCGCATTGGCTCTGCCGCTTGCGCCAGCAATTTCTGACCAGCGGCATCAGGGCTGGCAAAGGCGGCGAGCGCATCACCGTCCAAATCCGCATTGGTGCGCAGGCCAGTCCCCGCCAGACGCGCGCTTTGCACATGGCGCGCGGCATCAACGCGCGCCGCAACCTCGGCCGATCCTTCGCTAGGCGGCGGCAGGACGAGGTCTGCCGCACTCACCGCCTGCACTTCCACATGCAGATCGATGCGATCCAGCAACGGTCCCGATATCTTTGCCTGATAATCTGCGGCGCAGCGCGGAGCGCGGCTACACGCCAAAGCAGCATCGCCCAAATGCCCGCAACGGCACGGGTTCATGGCAGCAACCAGCTGCACATTGGCGGGGAATGTCACATGGCTGTTCGCGCGTGCAATGCTGACTTCACGGGTTTCAAGCGGTTGCCGCAAGCTATCGAGCACAGCGCGCTGAAATTCGGGCAGCTCATCCAGAAACAGCACGCCCAGATGCGCAAGGCTCACTTCGCCGGGCCGAATGCGCAGACCGCCACCGACCAACGCCGGCATGGAGGCGCTGTGGTGCGGCGCGCGGAATGGCCGTGTGCGCATCAACCGCCCGCCTTCCAACGTTCCGGCAACCGATGCAATCATCGACACTTCCAGCGCTTCGGCGGGCGTCAGTTCGGGCAATATACCCAGCATGCACGACGCCAACAGCGACTTGCCCGCACCCGGCGGCCCAACCATGCACAAATTGTGACCACCCGCCGCCGCGATCTCAAGCGCGCGCTTGGCGGTTTCCTGCCCCTTCACCATTTTCATGTCGGGACCAGCTTTGCGCGGTTCGGCGATGCCGGGTTCGGGGCTCCGCAACAGCGATTGGCCCTTCAGATGATTCAGCAGCCCAAGCAAATCCGGCGCGGCGATCACTTCAATCTCGCCGGCCCACGCCGCTTCGGACCCCTGCACTGCCGGACATATCAACCCCATGCCGCGTGATGATGCGTGCAGCGCCGCGAGGAGCACTCCGGGTGACGCCGCAACGCGGCCATCCAGCCCAAGCTCCCCCACCACGACATATTGGGCCAGCGTCTCTGCATCGACCAACCCCATCGCACCCAATAAGGCCAACGCAATGGGCAAGTCATAATGCGACCCTTCCTTGGGTAAGTCCGCAGGCGACAGGTTGATGGTGATGCGTTTTGGGGGCAGCGCAAGTCCGAGTGCGGAAATCGCGGCGCGCACACGCTCGCGGCTTTCGGCCACGGCCTTGTCCGGCAGTCCCACGACCGCGAAACTCACCACGCCGGGTGCGACCTGACATTGTACCTCAACGCTGCGTGCTTCGAGCCCGAGATAGGCAACCGTCGAGACTATCGACACCATATTGTTACCCCGCATGACCCATTATGGACCCCCGCCGCACTGGGATGAAGCTGCAGCGGAGGTCCGGTCGACCGGTCCAGCAGTCGACAAGCATCCGATGCGCGAAAAATCCTGCGCAGGGCAACCGCTGCCGGTTCGTATACGAAGCGTTGGCATATCAAATCTGCGCCGAAACCATTTTCGTCCGGTGCGGTTACACCACGCGAAGGTCATGGCTGGATTGATAGATGCCGACCAATTGCTATGCTTTTTACACGGCCCCGAGTCGCCCCCTTCTCTGCACTGCGCATCAGCGCAACTGGAGCATGTACATGAATGCAATGACCACACCACGCTGGCTGACTTGGGTCAGCATCCTCTTTCTGCTCTGGAACCTGATGGGCGTCGGCGCCTTTGTCAGCCAGTGGACGATGACAGCCGCCGACATCGCCGCGCTGCCGCAGATTGAGCGTGATTTATGGCTATCGATGCCGGGCTGGGCGTGGGCGGCTTATGCCATCGGCGTTGGCGTCGGAACGCTTGGCGCCATCGGCCTGATCCTAAGAAAATTTTGGGCACCGCTCGCTTTTTCATTCAGCCTGATCGCGATCATCATCCAGTTCAGCTATCCCTTCTTGATCGCCAGTGGCGCGCAAACCGACATCGCCATACTCGCCTTCCCCATGTTCATCATCGTGATGGCAGTGTTGCAATGGCAGCTATCACGGCACTGGCAACGCAAGGGCTGGCTGGCCTGAATTTTTCCGAAACGGGAGGCGATGGCGCGACTGGTCGCGTTGGCAGAAGCCTAAAAATCCACCTGCTCATAATGTTTGGGCGGGGTGATGACTTCCATCCGTTCGGACAATAATGGGCGGAAGCTTGGGCGCGACTTGAACATCGCATACCACGCCTTGGTCTGCTCATGCCCTGTCCAGTCAATTCCGCCAAGATAATCGGCGACCGAAATTTGTGCGGCCGCGGCAAGATCGGCCATGCTCATGACCGCGCCGGACAGCCATGCACGGTGGTCAATCAGGTAATCGATATAATCGAGATGCCCGTTGGCCAGCTTCATCGCTTCACGCAATATTTTGGACTCGGGCGGCTGCCGGTCGATCAGGCGCTTTTTCATCCGTTCGTGCAGAAGCGGCTGCGTCACATCGCCATAAAATTGTTCGTCAAACCACGCGACCAGCCGGCGTGTTTCGGCGCGATATTGCGCAGTGCCTGTGATCATCGGATTAGTCGCGACGGTTTCATCGATATATTCTGAAATCGCGACCGAATCGACCAAGGTGATATTGCGTTCCGGATCGCGCATCACCGGCGTGCGTCCGGCGGGGTTCATGTGCAGAAATTCGTCGCGCTGTTCCCACGGATTTTCGCGCACAAGGCTGTACGGCACACCCTTTTCACCCAAAAGCAGTCGTACCTTACGCGAAAACGGACACAGCGGATATTGATGGAGATGCCACATAGGTATCTGTTAGGACCGGTTAACCAAAATGTGAAGGGGTGCGCCACAAAAGCGCATAGATTAGTTGGATTTGGAAACTTCGCCGGGCTCCCTTTTGGCTTCCTTCGCCATTTCCGCGTCAATCTTGGCCTCGGCCGCCTTCACCTTGCGTTCGGTTTGGGCATACTGGCTGTCAAAATCCTTCTGACATCCGGCCAGCGTGAGCAACAAAATGCACGAAACAAGACGCATCAATAATCCTTTTTATACCGCACATTGACGTTGGACGTTCCACCGCTGCCGATCTGGCTTAAGATCGAAAGCGCGGGCGTCAGGCTGATTTCCAGTTGCGTTGCCGTATAGCCCCGCGCGTCGGTGACGATTTCGACATAGACATCATTGGTAATATATTGGCCAAAAGCCACCGCCATACCGCGCCCCGTGATGTCATCTGCGCCCAATATACGCAGCCGGTCCAGTCCCGTTGCCGACTGCAGCACGCCAAGTGGATTAAGCCCGCCCGGCCCGCCACGCAAATTGTTCAGCGATCCTGCCAATTGCACCGCCTGAATTGCGGACAGTTCGCCAATCGAATTGCCAAACAATATGCGCGCCATAATCTCATCCTGCGGCAATGCCGGGGTCGAGCTGAAGCTGATGTCCGGATTTTGGCCCGTGCCCCTGATGTTCACGCGCACCGTCGTGCCGTCGACGTCACTGGCGGCAGCGACGCGGATCGACGGGTTGGCTGCAGGGCCGCCGTTGAAGGATATCCGGCCGCTTTCCAGTTCGAACGACCGTCCGGCAAAGCCCAATGTGCCGCGTACCAATTCCATATCGCCCGAAATCAGCGGCGCGGCGCTGGTGCCCGTTATCCGCAATTTGGCGCCCCATTCGGATTCCAGCCCCATGCCGGTGACATATAAGTTGCCGGGCGCTTCGAGCGCGATGTCGAGTTTCCAGTTGCCGGGCAGGCTTGCGATCGCATCGGCATCACCAGACACACGCGGACGGCGAATTGACTGTTTGCGGCGGACACCGGTGAGCGTTGCAACCTTCGCCCCGCCCTGTCGGATGATTTTGAACCGCGTTTCGGGCAGGTGCAACTTACCGCGGATCAGTGCGGCACCGTCCGGCGCATTTGATACGGTGATTTGTCCGGTTGCCGTTGTCGAGATCAGCTCGCTTCGGGCGACGCGTGCACGGTCGAGGTCAAGGTTCAGCTGAACCGGGAAGCCTTTGGCCGAGCTCAGATTGACAATGCCGTTGCCGCTGATCGTCCCATCGCCTGCCTTTGCGCTCAGCTCGGTCACGTCCAACTGGTCGTTGGTAAACAGACCGCGGATGCGCAAATTGGTCAACCGCGTGCCATAAGCATCATTTTCGTACATCAGGTCATTGGCGCGGACAACGCCGGTCAGTTGCGGTGTTTGAACACGGCCCGAAAAATCCGCTGCGACGCCGATATTTCCGGACAGGCTCTGATTCGCCAAAGCCGCCAGCGAAAACAGCGTATCTGCTGGACCATTATAGCGCACGCCACCCGACAAGGGCGCGGCAAGCAATCGCTCGGTCCAACTGGCGGTACCGGGCGGTAGCGGCGTCAGGTCAATCTGGATCCGCCCCACAGCCGCTCCACGCCGCCGGATAATCGCGCGCGCATTGCCGCCATCGGGCAACAATCGCGCGACCAGACTGATATCGACAGGTTGCGAACGCGACCCCAGATTTGCGCGAACGAAGCTGCTGATTTCCAACCGTGCATCCGCGCGCGGAAACGCAGCCAAGGATGCTTGCGCCCAATCGATGCTTCCGGTGACCGTTCCACTCAGGCCGGGAACGGGAAAGAGCGAATTCAATGCGGCTATGTCGACCTTATCCAACCGTGATTGGAACGTCATCGTATCGCCATAGCTTCCGGCCAACCGAACCGAACCTTGCGCCAGTTTGATGGTGCTCGGCAAAATGTCATAGCTGCCACGGCGCGGGATGATGCGGATAGGACCAGCGGTTGCGAAATCGACACTGTTCGCCCGGCCCTTGGCAGCGATGCGCCAAAGCTGCGGGGTGAAATCTGCATTGGCGGCGACGCGGAATGGCACTTCGCTTCTGCCCTCCGCCAATATCTGCCCCGTCCCTGTCCCATCGCGATAGTTGATCTTTGCCCGGGCGGCGGCAATCGCAACGTCGTTCAAAATGGCATTTTCCATCTGAACGTCCGCGACAATCTGCGGACTGTCATACAAAATGACGTCGGCTTTGATGATGCCGCGACCAATAAAGAGTTTTTGCGCGCCGGCGAGTTCCGCATTCAACGCCACCGCATCCACGACGGCGCGTTGGAAACTGCCTTGCGCCGAAAGGTCAATTGTGCCGTTAAACCCTGCGCCTGCGCCGGTTAGCGTGCCGACAAAGGGACCCGCCGCGGCTTGCCGGATACGACCGGTAATGCCGATGCCCGCAAAATTGCCCCGCAGGATATCAATCGTGAGGGGACCATCGCCCGAAAGCACATCGGCATCACCGCTGATCGGACCATAATCGGTCAACCCCGTCAGTGCGACCGCATATCCCCGCGGGCTTTGCGTAACGACGCCGACCACATTGGATAGACCAACGCCAAAGCCCGAATTGGTCGCGGTGATGCGATATACCGGATCGTCAAAAGTCCCGGTCATCGCGACAGCCACCGGGCCATATTGGTTCGAATAGCCAAGCCCGTTGAATATAATGCGGCCACCTTCTGCAACGTACGTTCCCGTGCCGCTGTTCAGACGGAATAGCGGCGAAACGACGGTCGCACGGGTAATCTGCAATATGCCATTGCTGCCGTAACGAATGCCGGCATCGACAAACATCTGCCCGCCCAGAAACTTTTGCGCGCC
>DBOA01000111.1 GCA_002299195.1 Sphingomonadales bacterium UBA658 | reverse complement strand
AGGGTGACAACGCGCGGCGGTGTGCGGGGCGGCGCTTCTTCCCATTCGGGCAGGCGACTAAACAGCCAGCGTTCGGGTTTTTCGGGCTTTTTCAATCGCGACAAAATCAGGTTTGACCACGGCCAACGCAGCCGCATCAACGCTTGCGCTGCGTCCCAAGCGCCCTCGCGTTCAGCCCAGTCTGGCGCGTCAAGAACGGCAAGCAAAGTGCGCGCAGCGACCAGCAGAAATTGCGGAACCTCCTGATCTGTCGTCGGCGGCGTAATGCCCAAAGCCTTGGCCATGCCTTTTGGCGTCGGAACCGCAAAACGTGCGGGATATACGAACGCGAACAGTTCCAGCAGGTCGAGGCCCGATAAATCCGGATAGCCAAGCCGCTGTGCAACCAACGGGGCATTCAGCATGACCATCGGCGTTTCCGCCGCACGGCCAGCCGCTTCGCCTTTCCCGACGGTTTGCACCTGACCATCTATCGACCCTACCCATATGCCGGCATGGCTTGCATGGAGCGCAGGAAAGGCTAGGGGAGTGTCCATAACATCTGATAGTCGTATTTGGAACGAAAGAGCAACACGTGACTGACCTTCGCGATATAGCAATGGCATCGAAAGCCTGGCCTTTTGAAGAGGCGCGGCGTTTGTTGAAACGTTATCCAAACGGCAAAGCCGATGGCGCGGCAATCATCTTTGAATGTGGCTATGGCCCGTCGGGTCTTCCGCATATTGGCACGTTCAATGAAGTACTGCGCACGACAATGGTGCGCAACGCCTTTGGAACGCTGTCCGATGCGCCCACGCGGCTGATCGAATTTTCGGACGATATGGATGGTCTACGCAAGGTTCCGGACAATGTCCCGAACCAGGCGATGCTGACGGAACATCTCGGCAAGCCGCTGTCGCGTATTCCCGATCCGTTTGAAAAGTTCGAGAGCTTCGCCGCGCATAACAATGCGATGCTGCGCGATTTCCTTGACCAATTCGGCTTTGACTATGAATTTATCTCGTCATCGTCGCAATATGAAAGCGGGGCGTTTGACGCTGCCCTGAAAAACGTGCTGCGCAATTATCAGGGCATCATGGACATCATGCTGCCGACTTTGCGTAAAGAACGCGCCGCCACCTATTCGCCGATTCTGCCGATTAGCGAAAAGACCGGCATTGTCCTTCAGGTGCCGGTTGAGGTTGTTGATGCCGAAGCCGGCCTTATCCGTTTTGACGATGGCGGCGACCTTGTCACGCAGTCGATCCTTGGCGGTAAGGCGAAGCTGCAGTGGAAGGTCGATTGGGCCATGCGTTGGGTCGCAATTGGCGTCGATTACGAAATGTACGGGAAAGATTTGACCGACAGCGGCGTGCAATCCGGAAAGATTGCGCGTGTCCTTGGCGGGCGCCCACCCGAAAGCCTGATCTATGAAATGTTCCTCGACGAAAAAGGCGAGAAGATTTCGAAGTCCAAGGGCAATGGCCTCGCGCTTGAGGATTGGCTGAAATACGGCACCGAAAATAGCGTCGCATTTTATGCCTTCCGCGAACCAAAGAGCGCAAAGCAACTGCATTTGGGTGTCGTGCCCAAAGCGGTGGACGAATATTTCCAGTTCCGTGCGCAATGGCATGACCAACCCGTTGAAAAGCGGCTGGGGAACCCGGTCCATCATATCCACAATGGACAGGTGCCAAGCGGGCAGCCACCGGTCACATTCGGTCTTTTGCTGAATCTCGTTGGCGTCATGGGTGCAGGCGCGACCGAAGAACAGGTCTGGGCCTATCTTGGCAATTATGCCGATAATGTCTCGCCAGAAAATGCGCCTGAACTGGCGGAGCTTATTCCCATCGCGCTTGCCTATAATCGCGATTTCGTTGCGCCAACCTTGCAAAAGCGCAAGCCCGAGGGCGTTGAGGTTGCTGCGTTGCAAACGCTCGATGCGCGTTTGGCCGAACTGCCTGCGGACGCGACCGCCGAGGACATACAAAATATCGTGTATGAAATCGGCAAAGAGGGCGGTTTTGAAAATCTGCGTGACTGGTTCAAGGCGCTGTATGAAACGCTGCTGGGTTCAAGCGCGGGTCCGCGCATGGGCAGCTTCATCGCGCTGTACGGTATTGCGAACAGCCGCCAGTTGATTGCGGAAGCGCTTGCATGAATCCGATGATGGCGACCATTTGTGTCACCCTCTTCATCCGGTTTAAGCGGGCTGGGTGGCTCTAGGCCGGTTGACCGCCTGCCGCAAAACATCGCGGTAATTGGGCGAGATCATCATGCGCGGATAATAGCCGCCATTGCCCAGAAGCCGGTGGGTGTCGCGCAATTTGTAGCACGGCACACCCATGAACAGATGATGTTCGCTGTGATAGTTCACCCAATATGGCGCAACCGTCATGCGTGCCAAGACACCCGCATAGGTCGTGCGTGCATGTGTGAATGGATCGCCGCTGCCCGTCGGGGTGCAGGCGTGCTCGGCAATGTTGCGGATGCGCAGGAACAATTGAAATGTCGTCGCGAGCGCGGCCAGCCAAAGCAGGAATGGCGTCCAACCCCAAATCGTCAACGATATCGCGAGCAATATCGCCTGCACCATCAGGAAACGGCCCACGGTACGCGCGGTCGTTTTGGCGCCTTCCACATTGGCGATTGGCGCGCCGACACCCGCTCTGTTTTGCATGTTGAACGCCCGGCCTGCATGCGTATCAGCCTTACCCGCGCCGTTTTCGCCACGCCGTATCGCCGCCACGCCGCGCAACGCCGCCGCAAATTGTGCGCGCCTTTGCTTAAAGAACGTTTGCCCGGTCAGGTCGCGGATGAACTTGCGGCGCAGGCCGTCGCGGCTGGTCGGAAACGGCGCGGACAAGGACAGGTCGGGATCTTCGGGTTGCTGCGTGAATTTGTGGTGCGTCAGATGATAGGTGCGATAGGCGAACAGGTCGCTGCCCGTTGCTGCGCCTGACGGCCATTGCCCCAGCCAGTTGTTGGTTTTGCGATTGGGGTGGAGCAGACCGTGCGCACCGTCATGCATCAGGATGGACAGCCCCAGTTGCCGCCCGCCCAACACGGCCAGGGCCAGCGGCGTCACCAATATCCCGGTAAGCCAGTGATAGTTCCACGCCGCAGCACCACCAAATGCCGCAAGCGCCACGATGATCCACGCATGGATGATGAGCCATATGCCGCGCCATAGGGACAAGGTCGTGATTGCACGCCAGTCATCCGATGCAAAAACCTCGCGTGGGTTGGCTGCTTTTACTGCCGGCATGGAGCATCGCCTTTCATAGCAACTTCATATCGCAGCCAACCCGACCACGCAAATGCGTTACGCCACGGCCCGTGCCGCAAAGCCTGCCATCGCGGCCTGTGCCTTGCGTGACTCGCTGAAACTGAAAATAGGCCAGTCGTGCATCATGCCGGCAAGTTCAGTGAGATCAACCGAGGGCACCTTGGCTTTTAACGCTCTGGAATCGGTGACCAAAATGTCATCGCCGCCCGCAAAGGCCAAGATGGGTGGCAAGCCATCCCAGTTTCCGAAAATTGGGCTGCACCGTGGATCAGTAAGGGGCAAGTCGCCCGCGTACAAACTACCGCCTTCGGCAATGCCGCTGATGGTCAAAATCCCGTCACGCGGTTCCGTTTTCAACTGGTCGGGATGTGCCGGGTCCAGGTCAAGCCAAGGGCAAATGAGCAACAGGCCCGCCGGCAGTGTTTGACCGCTGTCGCGTGCCATTTGCGCCAATGCCGCGGTCAAGCCGCCCCCTGCGGAATCGCCACCCATGACGAATGGCGCGCCGTTGATGTCGGCTTGATACGCCGCGTAATATGCGCTGGCCCATGCCGTAATGGCTTCGGCGGAGCTTTCAGGCGCGAGCGGATACAGTGGTGCCGTGATTGACCAGCCATATTGCGATGCCATGTGGCTTAAGAATTTCCAGTGGATGTCCGTCGCCGAATAGACATAGCCGCCGCCGTGCCAGAACAAAATATGGGCGCTGGGCGCTCGGTCCTTGGGCGCGACGTGCCAGACATTGCGGCCCTGAAATTCGCTCTGCCGAACGTCAACGTCGTCCTTTGCGATTGGTCGCGGCGCAGGCGCTGCCCGGACTTTGA
>DBOA01000152.1 GCA_002299195.1 Sphingomonadales bacterium UBA658 | reverse complement strand
CGGCGCAGCGCTTCGATCACTTTCACAAACTGGCTGGCGCCACCGTCGGGCAAATCGTCACGATCAACCGATGTAATGACGATATGTTCAAGGCCCATTTTCGCGGCAGCAATCGCCACATGCTCGGGTTCTAAGGGATCCACCGCGCGCGGCATTCCGGTTTTGACGTTGCAAAAGGCACATGCCCGCGTGCACACATCACCCAGGATCATGACCGTTGCGTGCTTTTTGGTCCAACATTCCCCGATATTTGGGCAAGCCGCCTCTTCGCACACGGTGTTCAAATTCAAGTCCCGCATCAACTTGCGGGTTTCATTGAAACCAGCGCCAGTAGGCGCCTTGACGCGGATCCAATCCGGCTTGCGTTCGCGCACGGGGCGCTCGGGTATCGATATCGGAACGTTCATGGCGTTCGAATAGCCGCCATGCCTCAACTTGCCAACTGCAACTTGCCTGCTATGGGTTGCAAAATTCGCAAAGAGGCTATGATGATAATCGACACATTGACGTCGCCGGTAATTCTCTTTTTTGTCCTCGGCTTTATTGCTGCCGCACTTAAATCCGACCTCAGCATTCCAGAAGCCTTCGCAAAAGCCATGTCCATCTATCTGATGGCCGCCATTGGTTTAAAGGGCGGCGTTGAGGTTGCGAACAGCGGGGTCACTGCAGAAGTGGCCGCTGCCGCGTTGGCGGGCCTTGCCCTCAGCTTTCTTTTGCCGGTCATCGCATTTGCACTGCTTCGCCAATTTGGCGGGCTTTCAAAAGTCGATGCCGGCGCGGTCGCGGCACATTATGGCTCGGTCAGCGTGGTTACGTTCGTTACCGCAAAAGAAATCCTCACGGGCCAAGGTCTCGGTCCGGCTGGCTATATGGTCGCCGTTCTTGCATTGATGGAAACCCCGGCCATTATTTCGGGCCTCATGCTTGCACGGCGCGGCGACAAAGATACGGCCGAAAAATCGTCCACGCCTTGGCACGAAGTCCTCACCAACGCCTCGGTGATGATTTTGGTCGGCAGCTTCATCATTGGTGTTGTTGCCGGCAGTGACGGCTTCGCACCAATTAAGCCACTGTTTGATACAGGATTCCGCGGCGTCCTTTGCTTGTTCCTGCTCGATATGGGGCTGATCGCAGCACGGCGCCTTATCCAGTCACGTAAGATGAACCTTCGCTTGGTTAGCCTCGCTATTGTCATACCTTTGTTGAACGGTGCAATTGGTACAATTATCGGAACATTGGTCGGTCTTGACGTGGCGTCCGCCGCTACGCTTGGCATCTTAGCAGCAAGTGCCTCGTACATTGCCGTTCCAGCAGCGATGCGGCTTGCCCTACCCAAAGCCGACCCCGGAATTTACCTCAGCATGTCACTTGGCGTAACCTTTCCTTTCAACATCATCTTTGGCATCAGCATTTTTGCAGCATTCGCCAAAGCAATAGGATGATTTATGATTCAAACTGTCAGCCGTAAGCGGATCGAAATTCTGGTGGATACGCCGCTTGTGCCGCGGGTTGTCGCGCAATTGAAAGCGGTCGACATATCTGGCTGGAGCGTGATTCACGTCGATTCTGGCGGTGGTCGCGCTGGTGCATGGCAAGATGACGATGTCACGGGCGCAAGCGCCAAAACCATCGTGCTGGTCATCACATCCGAAGCCAAGACGGCCGGCTTGGTTGGGGCGATTGCGCCATTGCTCGACAGCTATGGGATGTTGCTTACAATCGGCGATGTGCAGGTTGTGCGCGGGGAAAGATTTTAATGCCCGAATTTGCTGTGCTGGTTGAAGGATATCGCCGCTTCAAATCCGACGCTTATGTCCGCCAAAAAGCGCGCTATGATGAGCTCGCGAATGACGGTCAGGCACCCCCAATCATGATCATTTCCTGCTGTGATAGCAGGGTCGATCCAGCAACCGTTTTCGACACAAAGCCCGGCCAAGTGTTCGCGTTGCGCAATGTGGCAAGCCTTGTTCCGCCTTATGAAATCGGCGGCGGTTTGCATGGTGTGTCCGCTGCCATTGAATTTGGGGTAATGGGATTGGAAGTGCGGCACATTGTCGTGCTCGGCCACGCCCAGTGCGGCGGTATAAAAGCATCATTAGAAGGTGCGAATATCGGCCACGGGGGGCACAGCTTCATTGATGGTTGGGTCGACATTATCCGCCCTGCCCGCGAAAAGATTTTAGCATCAGCCTCTGACGACCCCCAGCATAATTTGGAACTGGACGCGATAAGGGTGAGTTTGAAAAATCTGCGTACATTTCCTTTCATTGCAGAGCGCGAGCAATCCGGGCAGCTGAAGCTACATGGTGCCTATTTCGGCATCGCCGACGGCAACCTTCATGTGCTTAATGACCAAACCAACGAGTTTGATGTCCAATGACCGATCAGCTCGCCTTGCCAGCCTATTATAACGACCTTGACGCGAGTTTTGCAGAAGCGTGGAATGTCGTTGCAGCCGGTGTAACGAACCGAAAAAGCCCCGCACACACGCCGACCGTCGGTACCGTTGATGCGGACAGCACGCCACAATTGCGCATTATGATATTGCGCGCGGTGTCGCGTGATAGCCGAAGCTTGCGCTTTCATACCGACGCACGGTCCGACAAGACCGCGCAACTGCATCATGAGGCAGCGACCAGTGTTTTGGTCTATGACCCTGCGGCAAAGGCGCAGATCCGGCTGTCCGGTCGCGCCCATATTGTCTCCGTTGGCGATGTCGCTGATACGGCGTGGTCCGGTTCAACGCCATTTGCCCGCCGCTGTTACATGGCCGAAGCGGCACCCGGGACACCGATTGCGCAACCTTCATCAGGATTGCCCGAATGGATTGAAGGCAAACAGCCAGAAGAAGAACAATTGGCCGATTACCGAGGCAATTTTGTGGCTTTGATGTTTCAGGCGGACAGCATTGAATGGTTATATCTGGCCAATGCAGGGCACCGGCGCGCACGATGGCAGTGGGACCAAACGCAAAATCTATGGCTTGGGAACTGGCTGGTTCCCTAAACCGCGGCACGCACTCCTAATGGCCAAAGCGCCCTCCTCTGCTGCATTGGCGTTGCAGAGGAGGGTTCGCTTCATGCCATCATTAACGCGTCATCTTTTTATAAGTTGCGCGATGTGGGCGAGTGGCTTCGTCGCCAAGGCGGGCGATTTTGTCTTCTTCGTATGATTCAAAGTTGCCTTCAAACCATTCGACATGGCTGTCGCCTTCAAACGCAAGGATATGCGTTGCAAGACGGTCAAGGAAGAAGCGGTCATGGCTGATGACCACGGCGCAACCTGCGAAGCTTTCCAACGCTTCTTCAAGAGCCGAAAGTGTTTCCACGTCCAAATCGTTGGTCGGTTCGTCGAGCAGAAGCACGTTGCCGCCTTGCTTCAACATCTTCGCCATGTGCACGCGGTTGCGTTCACCACCGGACAATAAACCAACCTTTTTCTGCTGGTCGGTCCCCTTGAAATTGAACGCACCAACATAAGCGCGGGTTGGCGTTTCATGCTTGCCTAATTTCATAAAGTCGGCGCCGCCCGAAATTTCTTCCCACACATTCTTGTTGGGGTCGAGATCATCGCGGCTCTGGTCGACAAAGCCCAAACGGACTGTTTCGCCGATTTCCACTTCACCCGAATCCGGAACTTCCTGACCGGTGATAAGGCGGAACAAAGTCGATTTACCCGCACCGTTGGGACCAATGACGCCCACAATGCCGCCCTGCGGAATGGTGAAGGACAGATTTTCAAAAAGCAGTTTGTCACCATAAGCTTTGGTGACATTTTTGACCTCAATAACCTTGCTGCCCAAACGCTCAGGGATTTGAATAACAATCTGCGCCTTGCCCGGGGTGCGGTTTTCTTGCGCCTCGACCAGCTGGTCAAAGGATTTGATACGCGCTTTTGATTTGGTTTGCCGGGCCTTTGGACTTTGCCGGATCCACTCCAGCTCGTCCTTAATCGCCTTTTGACGACCAGCGTCTTCACGCGATTCCTGCTCCAGACGCTTCGCCTTCTTTTCGAGATAGGTCGAATAATTGCCTTCATAGACAAAATAGCGTCCGCGATCGAGCTCGAGGATCCAGCTGACGACATTATCCAAGAAATAGCGATCGTGGGTCACGAGAATGACGTTGCCCTTATAATCGACCAAATGCTTTTCCAGCCACGCAACCGACTCTGCGTCCAAGTGGTTGGTCGGTTCGTCGAGCAGCAATATGTCTGGCTTTTCCAGCAAAAGCCGCGTCAGCGCGATACGGCGCTTCTCACCGCCCGAAAGGCTGGTGACAGGGCTGTCGCCGGGAGGGCAACGCAGCGCGTCCATAGCAAGCTCAAGCTGGCTATCGAGCGACCAGCCATCGACGGCATCAATCTTTTCCTGAAGCGTGCCCATTTCTTCCATGAGCGCGTCAAAGTCGGCATCCTCTGGCGGGTCGCCCATGATGGTCGAAATCTCGTTAAAACGATCCACAAGATCGGCAACCGCGCGCACGCCGTCCATGACATTTTCCTTGACCGTTTTGTTCGGATCAAGCTCTGGCTCCTGCGCCAGATAGCCGACGCGGATATGTTCGCCGGGCCACGCTTCGCCCGTAAACTCTGTGTCCATTCCGGCCATGATTTTCATCAGCGTGGATTTACCCGTGCCGTTTGGCCCAACGATGCCGATCTTTGCATCCGGATAGAATTGCAGATTGATGTTGTTGAGGACGGGCTTGCTTGCGCCGGGGAAGGTTTTCGTCATTCCCTTCATTACGAAGCTATATTGGGCTGCCATGGGCTTTAATTCCTGTGTTGCATTACTTTTGATTTGGCCGCTTCCCTAGCTATCTGCGCGTTTCGCCGCAAGGTGGGATTGCAAATCCCGACGATGCGATTAAGCCTGCCAAACATGAAGAAAAACATCCTCTTGCTCGCCGCAGCCTCCACGCTGTTCCTTTCGCCATCACGCGCACTGGGCGCGCCTGCGTCGCCGGACAGTGCGTCAGTCGCATCGATCCGCGACAAAGCGCTTCAGAGTGATAGTTTCGCCTATGACATCGTCGAAGGGCTCACGACCGAAATCGGCCCGCGGCAGGGCGGCACCGAAGCCGAAGCGCGCGCACGGACTTGGTCGGTCAGCAAGCTTAAAGCACTTGGATTTGATAATGTCCGCATCGAAGAATATCAGATGCCCACATGGGTGCGCGGCGAAGAAACCGCATCCATCGTCGCGCCCTTTCAGCAGAAACTTGCCATTGCCGCATTGGGCAACAGCGGCAGCACAGGCGATGCCGGGCTCGAAGCCGAAATCGTGTATTTCCCGACGATTGATGATCTGCGCGCAGCCCCCGATGGCAGCTTGAAAGGCAAGATTGCCTTTGTCAGTCACAATATGAAAGCCACGCAGGATGGCAGCAGCTACGGCGCATTTGGCCCTGCCCGCTTTGTCGGCCCGAACATCGCCGCAAAAAAGGGTGCGGCGGCCATCGTTATCCGTTCAATCGGAACCGATTATCATCGCAACCCGCACACGGGGAACACCAACTTTGACCCCGGCGTCACGCCCATTCCGGCTGGTGCATTATCGATACCCGACGCTGAAAATCTGGAGCGTATGATTGCGCGCGGTAAGCCTGTGCGGTTGAAGTTAAAGCTGACCCCAAAAAATGTCGGGATGCAGACGTCGGGCAATGTTCTGGCCGAAGTTAAGGGTTCCAACCCCGATCTTCCCATGATTGTCATCGCCTGCCATCTGGATAGCTGGGACCTTGGCACCGGCGCCATTGATGACGCTGCAGGTTGCGGCATCATCGGGGCCGCGGCCAAGCATTTGCAATCGATGGGCCAACCCAAGCGGACCGTGCGCCTGTTGTGGGCTGGCGCTGAAGAAGTCGGCATTTGGGGCGGCCGGGATTATGGCGAGAAGCATGCCACGGAGCCACATGCCCTCGCCATGGAATCCGATTTCGGCGCTGGCAAAGTCTGGGCCGTGGACTTCCGCTTGCCCGAAAGCGCGTCGGCACTTCGCGG